>JBAIXY010000001.1:0-2477 GCA_037916205.1 Vicinamibacterales bacterium
CCTCGATCTGGTCGATCAGTGCCTCGTTGCGCGCCGACAATTTGTTGATCTCGGGCTGGTGCGACGCCGCCCAATCATCGCCCCAGAGGGCGTAGGCCTTTTTGACCCGCGTCGAGCCGCCGTTGTACGCGGCGGCCAGGAATTCGGCTGCCTGGGCCGAGTCGCTGAGATACAGCTTCTTCAGGCCGTCGGGCATGTCGGCCAGCGACTCGTCCAGATAGGCCACTTCGGCGATGATGGAGTTCTTGTGGTCGCTCATCCCGGCGGTGAAGTCCGTGATCAGTCCCAGGTCCTTCCGGTTCCTGACCATCTGGCGGTAGGTCGACGGGATGAACTGCGCCAGTCCCTGCGCGCCGGCCGTCGAGACGTCGAGACTAAAGGCGTCGTCGCGGTTCAGCGCCAGGACCGCCAGGAAATAGCCGAGCGTGCTCTCCGGGTCGTCCTGTTTGAACAGGCCCGCTTCGCTCGTGTGCTCGATGATCAGCACGGATTTGATCAGGTACGGATCCATCACGTCCACCAACAGCTTGTCCGGGAAGGCCCGCGACCTGATCCCCTTTGCCCTCAGTTCGTCATAGGCCTCGCCGACGCGCCGCGACAGGTAGTCCGAACCGGCGGCGAGAACACCGGGTTTGTAGAGGTCCTTGGAGAAAGGCGTGTAAATGACCTCGTCGGCGGCGTAGACCGTCTTCTTATTGACCTTCGTCTTGGTCAGCACGGGATAAATGACGCCGACCACCGCACTGTCGGGATCATCGGCGTCGTAGCGCGACGATAATCCGGCATCCAAGCTGACCGAGACCGCCGGCGCGCCGGCCGGCAGCTTCAGCTTCGGGCCGCGCTTAGTGCCCTCGTACAGGCGGATCGAATCGTCGCTCCGGTCCCAGACCGCGATGACGACGTCGAGAGGCGAGGTCTTGCTGGCGTAGGTTCTTCCTTTCTTAGCCGCCGCGTCCCGCTTGGCCAGCTCCTGTCCGAGCAGTTCCCTGGCCTTGGCGACAGCATCGATCTCCGTCAGTTTCTGGACAACGGGAGCCGGCGCGACGGCCTGATCGGCCGCGGACGTTGGTTCTACGTCGGTTTCGGCCGCCGAAACGCCAAAGACCGGCGCCAGGATGAGCGCCGCGGCCGAAACGGTCAGGCGTATCGCCGCGGTCTTATTCATAATAAACGGCGCGAAAACGCCGCGTCTCGGTCATTATATACGTCCGACGGAAAATTGGTACCCCGCCGGGGCACAAAGCGCCGAACGGCGGCTTAACCTGGCCTAAAAAAATCAATCCAGCCGCCGCCGGCGCAGGAGCAGGGCGTTCAGTGCGACGATGACGGTCGAAAGCGACATGAGGACCGCAGCCGCGGCCGGCTGCAAAAGCAGGCCGCGAGAGGCCAGGACGCCGGCCGACAGCGGCAGAGCGACCACGTTATACCCGGCCGCCCAGAACAGGTTCTGGATCATCTTGGCATAGGTCAGGCGCGAAAGACGGATGATCCTGGGGATGTCGCGCGGATCGTTCCTGACCAGGATGATGCCGGCCGACTCGACGGCCACGTTCGTGCCGGCGCCGATGGCTATGCCCAGGTCGGCCTGGGCCAGCGCCGGCGCGTCGTTGACGCCGTCGCCGACCATGGCCACGCGCTTGCCGTTGGCTTGCAGCTGCTTCACCCACAGGGCCTTCTGCTCCGGCCTGACCCTGGCGAAATATTCGTCGATCCCCAGCTCGCCGGCGACGCGGGCGGCCACCTCTTCGGAGTCGCCGGTGACCATGCCGACGCGCAGGCCCAGCTTCTTCAGCCGCCCGACCGCCTCAAGCGACTCGGGGCGCACGGCGTCGCCAAGAGCCACAGCCCCGGCCAGCCGGCCGTCCGCGACCACATACACGACCGTCCGGCCCTGTCCTTCGAGCATGGCCAGCCGGGAACGCAATTCTTCATCCGGCTTCAGTCCCGCGGCGGCCAGCATCTCGGGACTGCCGACCATGACCTCGCGGCCATGGACCCTGGCCCGGCCGCCCTGTCCGGGCAGCCGTTCGTAACCCTCCGCGGACGGCAAAGCGCCCGGGTTGCGCCGGGCCGCTTCGGCGACGATGGCTTTGGCTATCGGGTGTTCGGAACTGCTCTCGACCGCGGCGGCGAGACGCAGCGTCTCGTCTTCGGCGTGATCGCCGGCCGGGATGACGACGTCGACGCCGAAAACGCCCCGGGTCAGCGTGCCGGTCTTGTCCATGAGCACGACGTCGATCCGCCGGGCCTCCTCGAGGGCGGCCCGCTGTCTGACCAGCAGTCCGTTCCTGGCGGCCATGGTGGTCGAAATGGAGGCGACGAGCGGGATGGCCAGTCCGAGGGCATGCGGACAGGCGACGACCAGGACGGAGACCGTCCGCTCCAGGGCAAAGTCCGCGGCGGCACCGGCGGCCAGCCAGGCGGCCAGCGTGGCCGCGCCGGAGACCACGGCGACCACGGTCAGATAAAAAGCCGCG
>JBAIXY010000002.1:0-2388 GCA_037916205.1 Vicinamibacterales bacterium
GGCACGGCCCTGAGTGGCACCGGTCTCGGCGCCATCATCGGCGTGCCGCTGGCCATCGCCGGCAAAGGCGTCCAGGGCGCGGGCGTGGCCGCTTCAGCCGGAGGCAAAGGCGTCCAAGCCGCGGGCAAGGGAGCCCAGGCCGCGGGCAAAGGCGTCAAGGCCGCCGGCGCCGGCGCGCGCCGTTTCGGCGGCACCGCGTCGCAGGCCGGCGTCGCCATGCGGCAGATGGGCCCGGGAGGCGCCGCAAAGACGGCTGACGAAGAGGCCGGAACCGCCGGACGGGCGGCGGCTGCGCCGCTGCGCATTGCCGGTTCCGCGGCCAAGGACGTGGCCGGCGCTTACTTGGGCGGCGGCGGAGGCGCGATGGGCGGCGTCATGGGCCTGGCCAAGGGCGGCGGCGCCGGCGCGGCGCAGGAGGCCGCCAAGCAGTTCAAGACCCGCGTGATCATACCCGCCTACATCGCCGTCTGGAGCGACTACACCCTGATGACGCTGATCGCCCTCGACATCTACTGGTTCCTGTCCTCCTGCAACAAGCCCTACACCGTGCCGATGAAGGCCTGGGAAAAGATCTACCTGATGGCCCTGAACTTTTTCGTCCCGATAATCATCATCGCCATGCTGCTGGGCATGTTCATCATGTCCTGCATCATCAATCCGATCTGCCTGGCGGTGGCCGGCATCGCGGCGATCGTCGGAACGATCGCCAGCTGGCTCGGTTTTTGACGAATAACCTTCCTTCGATTTTTAAACTCCGGAACTTATGGACCGCAAACAAATTCTGGTTCTTATCGGGCTCATCCTGGTGACGGTCGGCATCGGCTTCGCCATCTACTGGATGTTCTTCCGCGCGCCGCTCGCCCCCTTGCAGCCGCCGGCCAACGTTCCGGTCAACGCGCCGGTGACGCCGCTCCCCGTCGCGCCGACGGGGCCGCCGACCGCCGTCGTGCCGCCCGCCGTACCCTCGCTGCCGACGCCGGCGCCGGTCTCCCCTGTCGCCCAGGGCGGGGTCACGGTCGTCACGCCCGTGTACACCAACGCCACGCTCGGGGCGACGATGACCAGCTCCGGGACGATGAGCTTTTACGACCGGAACAGCAACAAATTCTATAGGATGAACGCCGACGGATCGACGACCCTGCTGTCCAACAAGGAATTCTACAACGTCCAGAACGCGACCTTCGACCCCCGGGGCAGCAAGGCGATCATGGAATATCCGGACGGATCGAACATCTATTACGACTTCAACACCGGCAAGCAAGTGACCCTGCCGAAACACTGGCAGGAGTTCGAGTTCACGGCGCAGGGCGACAAGATCGCCGCCAAGAGCCTCGGCACCGACGTCAGCAACCGGTTCCTGGTCGTGTCCAATCCCGACGGCTCCGGCGCCCGTCCGGTCCAGGAACTCGGCGAGAATGCCGACCAGGTGACCGTCGCCTGGTCGCCGAACAGCCAGGTCGTGGCCATGGCCTCGACGGGCGAGCCGTACGGCACCGACGGCAAGGAGGTATATTTCATCGGCCAGAACCAGGAGAACTTCCGCTCCATGGTCGTCGAGGGCCTGGACTTCCGCCCGCTCTGGTCGCCGAGCGGCGGACAGATGCTCTACAGCGCGGCCGCCTCCGGTTCGGACTACAAGCCCGAGCTCTGGGTCGTGGACGCCTCGGGCGACGACATCGGCAAGAACCGGCGCAGTCTGAACATCAACACCTGGGCGGACAAGTGCACGTTCGACAACGAGAACACGGTCTACTGCGCCGTGCCCGACGACCTGCAGACCGGGGTCGGCCTGCAGCCGTCGCTAGCGGACAACACCCCCGACACCATCTACAAGATCGACCTGAACACCGGCCTGCAGACGAAGGTCGCCGTGCCCGAGGGCCAGCACACGATCGGCCAGCTGATGCTGACGCCAGACCGCAGCAAGCTCTACTTCACCGACAAGAACGGCGGTCTGCTGAACAAGATCCAGCTTAAGTAGGGGCGCGCCCGCCGACCAAAGCCTATGGAAAAATCGCCGACATTCCTGGCCGCAACCGTCCTGATCGGAACGCTGCTCCTGGTCGTTTTCGGCATCTCCTCGATCCCTCCGATCAACGCCCCGCTGCCGAGCGAGGTAGCCAATTCCGCCGGGACGGACACGCCGCTCGACAATCCGACGGTCGACTTCGGCAATCCCTCCCGCGGCGCCAAGAACGCCAAAGTGACCATCGTCGAGTTCGGCGATTACCTATGCAGCGCCTGCGTCGGGTTCGAGGACACGGCGGCCAGGATACTGCAGGAATACCCGAACGACGTCCGGCTGGTCTGGAAGGATTTTCCCGCCTCCAGCCTGCGCAACGACGCGCTGACCGCCGCCATCGCCGCGCGCTGCGCCGGCTACCAGGG
>JBAIXY010000003.1:0-5500 GCA_037916205.1 Vicinamibacterales bacterium
GGAGCAACTCTAATTCCGCCCAAATACCGCCCAATTTTGGAGTTCTTCAATAAGCGGGTTCCACATCTTCCTAACTTGGGCTACCAAAAGGGACCTCTCTCAACGAGGGGTCTCTTTTTGTCGCTCCAGAAAATAAAAAGACCCCGCGGTGAGGGGTCTGGTGTTCACTCGGCGCGTTCGAGGAGTTCGACGGGGTAGAGCCCGCCGCCGGCGCTGCCGCACTCGGGGCAAGCGCAGGGCACCTCGTAAAGGTACTTGTGGAGTCCGGAGTCGGCGACGCCGAATCCCTTCATGAAGATCTCCGCGTCGTACGGCAGCGGCCCGAGCACGCGGCGGACCTCGCCGCGGCACTCGTAGCGGTGGCCGTGAACGCAGGTCCGCTTGGCGCCGCTGACGCGGACGAGATCGCCTTTCTTGTGGGCCTTCTTCTCGCACGCTCGCCTCTCGCACTCCCGCGCGGCCCGGGCGGACCGATACTCGTGGCGGCAGGTGCCGCACCGATAGACGACCGTCTTCTTGACGACCCGATCCATGAACGACTCCTGTGGTAAAGGACGCAGGGAACGTATACCCTGCCGCTCCCCAGGTCAATAAAAAAACACACGCCCCTTGGGGCGTGTTTGTTCAGGAAACGGCGGCCGCGGCGGCGGCGTCCTCGACCCGGACGAAGAGGCTCAGCACCTGGTCGAGCAGGGCCTCGGGAGCCCGCCGGAACCGGCCCTTGATCGCGTCGAAGCTCATCAGCCGGTCGGAGTCGGCCTCGGTCAGCGACAGGTCCTCCCGATGAAAAGCCTCGAGGAGCGGCAGGCCCTTGGTCCGCGAGCGGCAGAACTCCCACATGTGGCTGGCGACCAGCGCCTTGATCTCATGCCGCTCTGCCGGGTCGGCGGTGCGCAGCGTGAGTCCGGCCGCCTGCCAATCCGCGTCCAGCGTGATATCGGCCAACACGGCCTGGTCCTTGAGGACCTGCCAGTGTCCGGTGCAGACCTTATGCGTCTTCATTGCTCCTCCTCTCTGTGAACGAACGACCACTTAAACTAGCACGGAACGGCCGTCCGGTCAAGGCTCGACGGCGGACCCTGCGGCGACGACCGCCGCAAAAACAACAGCCGACCAGCGAGATCGCTGATCGGCATCGGGGCACCTCGTGGGGTGCCGGAGACTTCGTTTAGTTCAATGCGCGGCGTCCGCGCTTGGCGGCCCTGCTGACCAAGGTCTGCAGCGCCAGCGCCATCCTGCGCAGACGGTCCTGCAGCTTCTGCAGGAACGGCCGGGGGCGATCGGACTCCGCCTGGCGGAGCCGATCGAGATCGAGCTGGAACCCGTCCTGCCGGGAACCGATCTGGCCCACGCGCAGGCGCAGGCGGGCGAGCTCGTTGTTGAGCAGCGTCATGGTGGACGCGCCCTCGACCTGCTCGGCATCCCAGTCCTCGACCGGACGGATGGTCCCGGCGCGGACCAGCCGCAGGAGCTCATACAGCTTCCCGACCGAACGGTGCCGCGCGTGGAATACGAGACCGCTCGAGCTCGCGTCGAGCTCGGCCTCGACGGTGTTATCGCCCGGCAGGCGGTAGACGCCGCGGGCGCGCCGGGGATAGGCCGGCAGACAGGCGGTCACCGCGCAGCAGGTCACCTCGCGCTCCATCTCCTCGGGCAGCGCGAGCTGGTCGTCCCTGTAGGTCGTGAAGTAGTAGCCCTCGGCGCAGGAAAAGACCTGCTCGCCGAGGAACCGGAGTTCCGTGACCACGCGCGATTCGCGGCGCGACCGCTCCACGCGGGTCGTCTTGGTGAACTTGCTGGGGTCCTTCTCGATCGCCTTGGAAAAGTACACGCTCGTCGACACGACGTTCCTCTATTTTCTACGGGATCCCGCGGCTCGACGCCCCGTTATCCCGCCATACAACGCATGTTTTACCGCGTCACCGGCACTCTGTCAGTGACCGGAAACTATAGCACAAAAAAGGGCCTTTGTCAATCCTCAGTACAGACCGCTAGATGCGATTTTTTTATCTTATTTAAGCGAATTATTCCCCATTGATTAAATGCAAAAATCGTTAAAAACAGGCCGGTTTTGAGACGCCTCTTAGGGCATCCTTATTCGGCCTTTTTCAGACAAAAAACCCGTCCGGAAGGACGGGCGTCGGCCGAATCAGGCCTTTTTTGGCGGCGGCAGGTGGCTGAGTATCCTCTTGACCGCAGCGTCGATGGTCACGCCGGCTTTGACTATGTAATCCTTGGCCCCCAACCGCTTGGCCTCGTTCAGGTCGGCGTCCTGCGACAGGGCGGAAAAAACGACGACCGGTATCTTCTCGGTCCCGCCGTCCCTCTTGAGGAACTCCAGAACCTTGAAACCGTCCATCTGCGGCAGGAACAGGTCGAGCACGATCAGGGCCGGCCGTTCCTTCTTGGCCATCTCGAAGCCGCTCACCCCGTCCCGGGCGATGAGGGCCTCGTGACCGGCGGCTTTAAATGCGACCGACAGCGACAGGATGACCCCTTCGCTGTCCTCGATGACGAGTATCTTTGACATACGCGCGGCGGATTATTTTTTTTCAACTGGCAGCTCGAACCAAAAGGTGCTGCCGACCCTATCTTTCGAAGTAAAGCCGATGCGGCCTCCCATGGCCTCGACGAAAGCGCGGGCCACCGGCAGGCCCAGGCCGGTTCCCTCGGACTGGGTGGCGCGGACGTTGGAGGCCCGGAAGAACCGCTCGAAGATGCGCGGCTTCTCCGCCTCGGGGATGCCGATGCCGCGGTCCTCTACCGAGACGCGGATCAGGCCGGCGCTTTGGCCGGTCCTGATGCTGACCGTGCCCTTGTCCGGAGAGTATTTGATGGCGTTCGAGAGCAGGTTCATGACGACCTGCCTGACCAGCTGCTGATCGGCGTGCGCTCTGGCCGGCGCGCCTTCGACGGCGGACTCGACGCTGATCGACCTGGCCGCGGCCAGCGCGGCGGTCTGCCGGATCACTTCGCCGACCAGGGCCGGGACGTCGACCGGGCCCAGTGTCACCTTCAGCTTGCCCGCGTCCAGCCGGCCGAGATCGAGCAGATCGTCGACCAGGCCGAGCAGGTGGCCGAGCGACCGGTCCGCCTCCTCAGCCAGCCGCTTCTGCGTTTCGTTCAGCGGGCCGACGGAACCGGAGGCCAGGAGCTCGGTCAGCCAGCGGGCCGCGGTCAGCGGCGTGCGCAGCTGGTGCGAGGCCAGGGAGACGAACTCGTCCTTCAGACGGTCGACCTCCTGCAGCGCGGCGACCCGGCGCACTACCAGTTCGCGGCCGCCGAAGTAGGCCAGCAGGGCGACCATCAGGGAGACGAGGATCAGTCCGGCCAGGTTGAGCGCCGCCGTCTGGCTGACCTCGGCGTACAGGATCTTTTTGGAAAAACCGACGGTCACGGTCGGCGACGACACGGCGCGCGGATCGAGAGGCGTGAAGGCGTAAAGCCGGTCGATATTGTCCAGGCCGCGGGCCTGATAGACGCCCTCGACCTGCGGGCCGCCGAACAGGGGCTGGAACACCGGCTCGTTCTTGACGTTGCGGCCGACCCATTTTTCCTGTTCGGGATAGCGCGCCAGGACGTTGCCCTCGCGGTCGATTATGGTCAGGGTGCTGTCCGGCGGCAGCTTGATGTCGGCGGCGAAGGCGCTGAACCGCTCGACGTCGAGCGCGGCGTAGACCACGCCGGCCGCCTTGCCCGCTTCGTCCTCGAACGGATAGCCGAAGTTGATGGTCCTTTTTTTGGACACGGCGCCGACGGCGAACTCGCCCGCGGCGAAGGCGCGCGTTTCCATCGCCCGCTTGAACCAGGACCGGTCCGCCACGTTGATGATGTCGGTGACCGGAACGCCGCTGCAAAAGATCGTGCCGCCCGCGTCCACGGCCCCGAGGTTGACGTACAGCGGGTTGTCCGTGAGCAGCTGGGCGAACAACGCCGAGCAGGCGGCCCCGTCCTTCGTCCGGACCTCCGGCAGCTTGGCCAGGACGCTGAGGAAAGGTTCGGTCGCCGCCACCGCGGTCTGCTGCTGGGTGGCCGCCGCGTGGGCCAGGCTGAGGCCGGCGGAGGTCACTTCATTGGCTGCCAGCCGATACTGTCCGTAGATGCTGAGGGCGGACAACAGGAACAAAGGCAGCAGGATGAGCAGGACGTAAAACCAAAGCCGGCGTTTGAATCCGGCCAGGGAGAAGGCGGCGGTCTGGCGTTCCGTGGGGCTGAGCCGTCCCATATATCTTAATTGTAGCAGTTTGCGGCGGGCCGCCCTAGCGTTTACCGGCGGCCTCCAGCTAACAAAAAACCCGCCCACAAGGACGGGTCGAAGTTCAGCGGCAGAACAGCCGGATAACGGCGGCTGTCCGTTCGAAACCGAGCCGTTCGGCCGCGGGCAGGAGCTCCTTCGGCCGGGCGCCGGTGCGCCTCAGCACTTCGGTCGCGCCGGGCAGGCGGGCCTCGAGCGCCGCCAGGAACCGGTCGGTGCCGGCGAAGTAATCGAGAAAGAGCGTCTTGAGCGTCGGCATGGTGTTGCCCTCGCCGCCGGCGACCGCCTGGACCAGGCTGTCGGTGAAGGCCAGGAGAGGCAGCGAGCTCACGAAACTGGCCAGCGAACGGCGGGCCGCCGCGTCGAGCGTCGTCGAGGTCTGCGCCAGCGACTGCCTGACGGCGATGGCGAACAGTTCGGTCGCGCCCTCGTTCAGGCCGTGGAAGTGCGGCAGGAGCGTGTTGAAGCTCGGATCGATCAGCACCATGCCCTGCCGGCGCAGGAGCACCTTGGGCAGGACCAGACCCTGCGGGGTGGTCCCGATCTCGTCGCGGATGTCGATCCAGAGGTACGAGGCGGCGTGCGCCAGCTCGTGAGCCAGGAGGGCCTGGAACTCGTGCCGCGGCCAGCCGCGCCATAGATAGACGTGCCCGAGCAGGGATTTGCCCTGGAAGCGCCCGCCGGGGGCGATCTTGGCCCGGAACTCTTCCGGCGCCGTGATGTGGACCCGCTCATCGGCGATCACGAGCGGCGGCAGGCCGCAGAGGCTTCGCCGCATCGCGTTCAGCGCCGCGACGACCTCGGCGATGTCCGCCGACTCCTCCTCCGTCTTCGGCAGGTCGGTCACGCGGAAGATCTCGGGCATTTTTCCGAGCATATTCCGGTGCATGTCGCATTCCTGCTCGCCGGTGATGAACCGGACCCGATCGGCCCATTTTTCGACGGGATCGGTGGTGTCGCGATCTTCGCCCATGTCAGGCTCCTGTTGTTTGAAGGTGCGTCTTCCGCGGCGCGGAAGCAGGACAAGGGAATCAGGAATGGCGGCAAGCGTCAAACGCGGACAAAAAAACCGCACCTTGCGCTCAAGGTGCGGGAAGAGAACTAGGTCCGGGCCTGCCGCGAGAGCGACTCCCGGACCGCGGCCGCGCTGGAACCGATGTCGGCCATGGCCCCGACGCCCGTCGTGCCGCAGGCCAGGCGGCGTGCGACCGGCGGGATCAGGCCGAAGGCCGGCAAGCGCCGGGC
>JBAIXY010000004.1:0-11635 GCA_037916205.1 Vicinamibacterales bacterium
GAACGGAAGGACAAAGAAACGACGGGAGCGACAGGGTTCAGCATCCTCTGAACGGACCGGCGCGGGCCGGTCTTTTTCGTTCGGCGATACTTTCTAAATCGGCCGCGATGTAGCATAATTACGTTACTGACCGGTTCGTGCCTATGGCTTCACGCCGCACCAACATCTTCGCCGGCCTATCGCTGCTGGCCGGCATCGCCGTCATTTTTTTGATCAGCCGCTCGCCAACCCTGCGCAACGAGCTGGATATGCTAACTCTTCGCGGAAATATGAAGATCACCAGCGAGGCTTTTGCCAGCAACGGATATATCCCCTCCGATTACACCTGCGACGGCCTGAACACCAGCCCGCAGCTGACGATCTCCGGCACGCCCGCCGGGGCCCAGAGCCTGGCGCTGATCGTCGACGACCCGGACGCGCCGGCCGGCACGTTCATTCACTGGGTGGTCTGGAACATCCCGCCGCAGACCATCGGCCTGCCGCAGGGCGGCCCGGTGCCCTTCGGGAGCGTCGAGGGCAAGACCAGCTTCGGCGAAAACAGCTACGGCGGCCCGTGTCCGCCGTCCGGCACGCATCGCTATTTCTTCAAGATCTTCGCCCTGGACACCACGCTGGACATCCCGAAGCAGTCCGATTCGCTGGAACTGGAGCGCGCGATGCAGGGACACGTCATCGACAAGGCAGGACTGATCGGCCTTTACGAACGCCAATAGTTATGGCCGGCAAGCGGCTGTTCGCTGCCATCGCCCTGCCGCCGGACCTGGCCGGAGAGATCGCCGCGGAAGAGCGGCGCCTCGCCGGCGGCCTGCGCGGCGGCCGCTGGACGGCCGAGGCCGATCTCCATATCACCGTCTGTTTTTTCGGCGATGTGGAAGAAGAGGACGTTCCGGCCCTGACGCGGGTACTGACGGCGGCCGTTTCGTCCGTTCCGGCGCCGCAGTTCCTCTTTGACGGCTTCACGGCGGCGCCGCCCGGCAGCCGCAGACAGTCGATGATCTGGGCCGTTTTCGACGGCGGCGAGGAGTACGCCGAGCTGGTCCGCGCCGTGCGGACGGCCGCCGGGCCGTTCGCCCTCGATATGCCCCAGGAAAAAGAGGCCATCGCCCACGTCACCATGGCGCGGTTCCGCGACGGCCTGGCCGCCCGTCCGCCGTTCGGCAAGGCGGCGCCGGCGCCGTTCCGCGCGGCGACCTGCGACCTGATGGAGTCACGGCTTACCCCGGCCGGTCCGGTCTACTCGGTCCTGGCCAGGATGGATCTCAGGCGATGAACATAAACGTCACAATGAAGGAACGGCTCGCGCAGGCCTCGGTCTTCGAGGTCGAGGTTTCCGGCGGCGGCAGTTCGACCAGGCACGCGGTGGAGGTCCGCGACGCCGACGCCGCCCGTCTGGGCGGCGGCGCGCCGGCCGAGGACCTGGTCCGGCGTTCGTTCGAGTTCCTGCTGGCGCGCGAGCCGAAGGGATCGATCCTGCGGCGCTTCGACCTGATGGACATCGCCCGTTATTATCCTGAGTTCGAAAAAGAGATCGTCAAGCTATGAAGTTCGAGATCGCCACCAAGGGCCACGGGGACGTCGTCGACCTGACCGGCTGCGTCGCCGAACTGGTGAAAGCTTCCGGCGTCAGCGAAGGGCTGGCCGCCGTTTTTACGGCCGGTTCGACCTGCGCGATCACGACCATGGAATATGAGAGCGGCCTGATCGAGGACCTCAAGGGCGTCCTCCTCGGGCTGGCGCCCGAGGGCGCCGATTACCGCCATCACCGCCGCTGGGGCGACCGCAACGGCAATGCCCACATCCTGTCGGCGATCATCGGGCCGGGCGTTTCCGTTCCGGTCTCGGGCGGCGCGCTCGGATTGGGCCAGTGGCAGCAGATCGTCCTCATCGATCTCGACGAAAGGCCGCGGAACAGGGAGATCGACGTCGTCGTAACGGCGGCCGCCGGCCGCTGACGCGGCACATCAGAACAGCCCGACCATGAACAGTTTCCACGCCCTGTCCGTCGAGGATGTCCTGGCCCGGCTGAATTCCGGGCGCAACGGCCTGTCCACCGCCGAGGCCGAGGCCCGCCTGGCCAAGTACGGACGGAACGAACTGCCCAAGGAGAAGCCGCCGTCGTCCCTGTCGGTGTTTTTGAAGCAGTTCCGCAGCACGCTGACCTACATCCTTTTCGCCGCCACCGCGATCTCGGCCTACGTCGGCGAATACAACGACGCTCTCGGCATCATCATCGCCGTGCTCATCGACGCGGTCTTCGGATTCGTCCAGGAGAGAAAAGCGGAGAGCGCCGTGGCGCGGCTCAAGGAACTGGTGGTCCAGGAAGCGACCGTGGTCAGGGATGGCAGCCTTCACCGGCTCCCGTCGTGGGCACTGGTGCCCGGCGACGTCCTGGTCATCAGGGAAGGGGACCGGCTCTCGGCCGACGCCCGGCTGATCGACTCGCGCGACCTGCGCGCCGACGAATCCTCGCTGACCGGCGAATCGCTGCCGGTCCACAAATCCGCCGAGCCGGTCCGGCCGGAAGCGCCGCTCGACGAACAGGGCGACATGGTCCGCGCCGGCACCAGCATCGTCGCCGGACAAGGCCGGGCCGTGGTCGTCGAGACCGGCAGCCGGACGGCGCTCGGCGGCATCGCCGTCTCGCTCGCGGCCATCACGCGTCCGCGCACGCCTTTCGAGACGAGGATCGACCGGCTCGGCCGCCAGCTCGGCATGCTTTCGGTGGCTTTGGCCGCGACCGTGCTGGTCCTGGGCCTGCTCCGCGGCTTCGGCCTCGGGGACATGTTCTTCTTCACCGTCGCCCTGGCCGTTTCCGTCATTCCCGAGGGGCTTCCGGCCGTGCTGGCCGTGGTCATGGCCATCGGCGTCCAGCGGATGGCGCGCCGCAACGCCATCGTCAGGCGGATATCGGCGGTCGAGACGCTCGGCGTGGCCGACGTCATCTGCACGGACAAGACCGGCACCCTGACCGAGAACAAGATGACCGTCCGCGAAGTGGCCGTCGCCGGCCAGGATATCGCGGTGACCGGCGAGGGTTGGGAACCGGCGGGAGAATTCCGCTCCGGCGGCCGGCTCATCCGGCCGGCCGAACTTCCCGAACTGTCGCTGCTGCTGAGAGCTTCCGCCTTTTGCGTGGAAGCGGACATCACCCGTCACGAGGGCCGCGCCGGGATCGCCGGCGACCCGACCGAGGGCGCCCTGGTCGTGCTGGCGGCGAAAGCCGGCCTGGACCGCGGCGGGCTGAGTTCGGAGATGCGGAAGATCGACGACCTGCCTTTTTCGTCCGAGCGCAAGTATCAGGCCGCGCTGGTGGAGACGACGCGTCCGGACGGTTCCCGCGCGCGGCAATTCTTCGCTATCGGCGCCTACGAGGTCATCGCCGCGGCCTGTTCAGAGACGATGGCCAACGGGCGCGTCCTATCGCTCGACGCCGATCAGCGGCGCCGGTTCGACGAGGCCAATTCGCGCCTGGCCGGCCGGGCCCTGCGCGTCCTGGCTCTGGCCGTCCGTGACATGCCTGAAGACCGTCGCTCGGTCACCGATGACGACGTCGCCGGCATGACCCTGCTCGGCATCGTCGGCATGATCGACCCGCCGCGTCCGGGGGTCGCCGATGCCGTCGCCCGCTGCCGACGCGCCGGCATCCGGGTTATCATGATCACCTGCGACCAGAAGGCTACCGCCCTGGCCATCGGCCGCGAGATCGGTCTGGTCGACGAAGGTTCGGCCGTTTACACCGAGTCGGATATCGCCGGGCTGCCGGAGAGCGAGTTCCTGAAGACCCTGCGCCGCGCGGCCGTTTTCGCCCGGGTCACGCCGCTGACCAAATTGCGCGTCATCGAGGGGCTGGAACGCCTCGGCCGCACCGTGGCCATGACCGGCGACGGGGTCAACGACGCGCCGGCCCTGAAAAGGGCGGCGATCGGCGTTTCCATGGGCCCTTCAGGCACCGACGTCTCGCGCGAGGTGGCCGACATGGTACTGGCCGACGACAACTTCGTTTCTATCGTCAGCGCCGTGGAGGAGGGGAGGGTCGTCTTCCGCAACGTCAAGCAGACGACCGCCTATCTGTTCACCACGAACCTGGCCGAGGCCTTCACCATCCTGACGGCCATCCTGATCGGCATGCCGCTGCCGCTCCTGCCGGCGCAGATCCTCTGGATGAACCTGGTGACCGACGGCCTGCCCGACATCGCCCTGGCCACCGAGCCGGTCGGCGAAGGAGCCCTGCTCGAGCCGCCCCGCCGGCGCGACGCCCCGTTCATCACCAAGGGCATCCTGCTGCAGGCGCTGGTCGTTTCGGTGCTCATGTGCGCCGGCACGCTCGGTCTGTTCGCCTGGGCCGGACGCGGCGGCGACCTGACCTTTGCCCGGTCCGTGGCCTTCACCTCGATGGCCGTGTTCCAGCTCTGGAACGTGTTCAACATGCGTTCGCCGACGCAGTCGCTCTTCCGTCTCGGCCTGTTCTCCAATCCCTTCGTCCTGGCCGCCGTGCTGGTGTCCGCCGGGTTCCAGTGCCTGGTGCTTTACCTGCCGTTCCTGAGCGCCACTTTCAGGGTGGAGCCTCTCGGACCGGGCATTTGGGCCATGATCCTGCTGATCTCGGCGTCGGTTTTCGCCGCCGGCGAGGGTTACAAACTGCTGTCTCGCCGGGGCTGGATACCAAAAAAATGGCTCTGAGCGGGTTATGCACAGGGATTTGACCCCTCCCGCGCCTTCCATTAAAATGTCTTCATCGTTCGACAGCGGCGGTCAGCGGTCACTGTCGACTTTTTGACGAGCCGGACCACCTCGCCAAAGAGCCGGCCGCAATCGCCCGGCCGCGTTGCCGGTTTAAATCAAAATTCATTTTATAAGAGTAACGCGTCCATTCGTTATGCTTCATGACGATTCTCACAAGGGCGAGGGCCTGGTCCTCTCCCCGAAGGCGAGCTTCATTTTCGGCCTGGCCGGCGGTATCCTGGTGCTTTGCACCATCGGCTTCTTCATCCTGCTGTCGGTGGTCCTGAAAGGCGGCCTGCCCTCGGCGTCCAATTCGGCACAGCCCGTGGTCGCCAATAATCCCAGCCCGTCGCCGACGCCGTCCGCTGCCCAGCCCGAAGAGAAGGTCGGCACCGTCGCGCCGGTCTCCGCTTCCGACTACGTCCGCGGCGACAAGAACGCGCCGATCACCATGATCGAATACTCGGATTTCGAGTGCCCCTACTGCCAGGCCTTCCAGGCGACGATGAACCAGGTCATGGCCGATTACAAAGGCAAGGTCAAATGGGTCTACCGCTTCTTCCCGCTGTCTTTCCACGCCAACGCCACTCCGGCCGCCAACGCCGCCGCTTGCGCTGGCGAGCAGGGCAAGTTCTGGGAGTACGCGGACGCGCTCTATGAGAACCAGAGCAGCCTGGGCGACGCCCTCTACACCAAGCTGGCCGGCGATCTCAAGCTGAACACCACGAAGTTCGCCGACTGCTACCAGAGCAAGAAGTACCAGTCGCGCATCGACGCCGACCGGCAGAGCGGTTCCGCCGCCAACGTCAACGGCACGCCGGGCACGATCATCATCTCCGAGGACGGCAGCAAGCAGCTCGTCCCCGGCGCCCTGCCCTATGCTCAGGTCAAGGCGATGCTCGACGCCGCCCTGAAATAAGGCTGATCCTGTCCTACAGAAACCGGCCGGTGGTCCCGGCCGGTTTTTTGCTGTCCGACGGCCGGCTTTCCGTTGACTTTCGGCGGCGTTCATGGTATGTTTCGGCATCGGTCCGTCGGTCCCCCAGGTCCCAGACCCGGGGTTTTTTGGACCGCTGACCGCCTTATGTCCCAGGAGATCCGCAACATCGCCATCATCGCCCACGTCGACCACGGCAAGACCACGCTCGTCGACGCGCTTTTGAAGCAGTCCAACGCGCTCAAGAAGGGGGCGGAGGGCGAGCTGATCATGGATTCCAACGAACTGGAGCGGGAGCGCGGCATCACCATCTTCTCCAAGAACGCCGCCGTCGAATACCATGGCGTCAAGATCAACATCATCGACACCCCCGGGCACGCCGATTTCGGCGGCGAAGTGGAGCGCATCATGCGCATGGTCGACGGCGCCGTCCTGCTGGTCGACGCCAAGGAAGGCCCGATGCCGCAGACCAAGTTCGTGCTCAGGAACGCCATCAAGGCCGGCCACAAGATCATCGTGGTCATCAACAAGATCGACAAGCCGGAGGCCCGGATCGACTGGGTGCTCAACAAGACCTTCGACCTTTTCGTCGAGCTGGGCGCCTCGGACGAGCAGGCCGATTTCCCCGTGCTCTACGCTTCGGGCGTCCAGGGCAAGGCCGGGCTGGAACCGGACCTGTCTAAAATGACCGACATCCGGCCGCTGTTCGATGTCATCCTGGAGGTCGTCCCGCCGGCCCGGGCCGAGCTCGACAAGCCGGCGCAGATGCTGACCGTCAACCTGGCCTACGACAACTTCAAGGGAAAGATCGCCGTGGGCCGGCTGTACTCCGGGACCCTGCGCAAGGGAATGGAGGTCATGCACATCAACCGCGACGGCAAGATGAAGCGGGCCAAGCTGACCAACGTCATGTCCTTCGAGGGACTGCAGCGGGTGGACCGCGAGGAGGTCTACGCCGGCGATGTCGTCGCCGTGTCCGGCATCCCCGACGTTTCCATCGGCGAGACCATCTGCGACGTCGACCATCCGGAGGCCCTGCCGACCATCGCCATCGAGGAACCGACGGTCAAGATGACCTTTGGCGTCAACACCTCGCCTTTCGCCGGCCAGGAGGGTCAGTTCACCACCTCGCGCCAGATCAAGGAGCGGCTCGAACGCGAGCTCGAGACCGACGTCGCCCTGCGGCGCTTCGAGACCGATTCCATGGACCGCTGGACCATCGCCGGCCGCGGCGAACTGCACCTGGCCATCCTCATCGAGAAGATGCGGCGCGAGGGCTTCGAGCTCGAGGTCTCCAAGCCGCAGGTCATCTTCAAGGAGGAGAACGGCCGCAAGCTCGAGCCGATGGAGCAGGTCACGATCGAAGTGCCCGAGGAATTCGTCGGCATCGTCATCGAGAAGATGGGCCAGCGCCGCGGCGAGATGAAGGACATGCGCATAGACAACAAGACCGCCTATCTGGAATTCGCCATCCCGACCCGGGGGCTCATCGGCTACCGCTCGGAGCTGCTCACCGACACCAAGGGCCTGGGCATCATGAATGCGCTCTTCCTCGGTTATGAGGATTACCGGGGCGATTTCGAGGTCAACGCCCACGGTTCGCTCGTCGCTTTCGAGGACGGCATCACGGTCAATTACGGCCTGGTCGCCGCCCAGGAGCGCGGCCAGCTGTTCGTCGGTTCGGGCGTCCACGTCTACGCCGGCATGGTCGTCGGCCAGAACGCCAAGACCGGCGACATCGAGGTCAACGTTTGCAAGGAGAAGAAGCTCTCCAACATGCGCTCCAAGGGCGATGGCGGCCACGACAAGATCGACGTGCCGCGCGAAATGGACCTCGAGGACGCCCTGGAGTTCATCGGCGACGATGAGCTCGTCGAAGTGACCCCGAAGAACATCCGCATCCGCAAGGTCATCCTGAACCACCTCGAACGCAAGCGTTCGTTGCGCGACGACCATCAGGACCCGGCCTGAATCGTCCGTTCTCCCACGGTCCAAAGACCCGCCGGCCTGTCCGGCGGGTTTTGACGTCCGGGGAGGGGCGCATTGAGGCCGGCCGCCGGATGATGTAAAATTAAGGAGTAAGCTTTTTTGTTTATGCCCAAGCAAGGAATACCCCACATCACCTGCGAGCACCTGCTCAACCTGCGGGAGAGCGAGCTGGAGCACATCATCCTGGACGTCCGCGACCAGGCCGATTTCGACGTCGGCCACATCACCGGCTCGGTGCACGTGCCGCGGCACGAACTGGCCGAGAACGTGGTGAACGTCATTCCCGACAAGAAGCGCAAGGTCGTGGTCGTGGTCGGACCGACCCAGGAGGGGGAGATCGAGAAGGTCCACGAAACGATGGCCGGGTTGGGCTACAAGAACGTCGAGTTCCTGGCCGGCGGCTTCGACCGCTGGTGCGAGATAGCGCCGGTCGAGATCGAGCCCGACCTGACCGACCTGACGCCCGAGGAAGAAGGCTTCACCGGCGACCGTCTGAGCGACATCGATCCGGAAAAGACGGATAACGAGCCGCTGATGTGAGGGGCCGCGATACCGTCCTGACCACCCTGATCGCCGCGGTCTGGTTCATGACCGCGCTTTTGGCGATCGCCCTGCTGGCGGCTGCCGGCGTTTTTTATCTCGGAGAATGGTTCCTGGCCGTGCTGGTCATCTTCCTGTCCTTCGCCGGCTCGCTGTTCTTCCTGTCCACCGCCTATTCGGTATTTTTCGGCGCGCCATTCGTGCCGACGGACCAGCGCAACGTGGACGAGATGCTCAAGCTGGCCGGGGTGAAAGCGGGGGAGAAGGTCGTCGACCTCGGGTCGGGCGACGGACGGATCATCGTCGCCGCCGCCAAGCTGGGCGCCCGCGCCGAAGGCTGGGAGATCAGCCCGTTCCTCTGGCTGGCCTCGCTCTGGAGGATCCGCCGGGCCGGCGTGGCAGGACTGGCCAAGGCCCATCTGGGCACCTATTGGTCGGAGAAGTTCGGCGACGCGGACGTGGTCACCCTGTTCCTGATCAACACCCAGATGAAGCGCATGGAAAAGAAGCTGCGCCAGGAATTGCGTCCGGGCAGCCGGGTGGTCTCTTATGCCTTCAAATTCCCGGGCTGGCCGCTGGCCGGCAAAAGCGGCACCGGCGTTTATCTGTATCGGCAGGAAGCAGCCGGCGACAAAGCCAATAATGTCAAAGACTCTTGACAAAACAGTCGATATCTGCTATATTCAACCCGAGTGCCAAATGAGTTTTTGAACGCCCGTCAGGGCGTTTTTTGTTTATTTCAGCCAAAAAACGTGCCTTTGAGCCGCTTCAGGCTTTAAGCCGCCGCCTGACAAATGGTATACTGATAACAGGTTATGTCCGCCGAAGAGCTCAAACCCGGCCGGCTGAGCGGTCTCGATTACCTGAACGAACTGCCTCAGGCCAAACCTCACAACCATGAAACCCGGACCTTCCCGCCGGGTTTTCTTTGGGGTACGTCGACCTCGGCCTATCAGGTCGAGGGCGGCATCAAGGGCAACGACTGGTACGAGTGGGAGAAAAAGCCGGGCCATATCGTGGACGGGACGGTCTGCGGCCAGGCCTGCGATCACTACCGGCGCTACGAGCAGGATTTCGACCTGGCCGCTTCGCTGCACCAGAACGCCCACCGGCTGTCGGTCGAATGGAGCCGGATAGAGCCGGAGGAGGGGAAATGGGACATGGACGCGGTCATGCATTACCGGCGCGTGCTCGAGTCGCTGCGGCGAAGGGGCTTCCAGGTGATGCTGACCGTCTGGCACTTCACGCTGCCCAAATGGTTCGCCGCCTCCGGCGGCTGGGAGAGGCGCGACGCCGTCAGGATATTCGCGCGTTACACGGAGTTCGTTGCCCGGGAACTCGGCGACCTGGTCGACTACTGGAACACGATCAACGAACCGATGGTCTATCTGGCGCAGTCCTACTCCATCGCCGCCTGGCCGCCGGGCAAGCGGGGGGTCTGGCGGATGCTCAGGGTCTTCCGCAAACTGACCGAGGCGCACAAGGCCGCTTACCGCGCGCTTCATCGCGCGCTGGACGGCCGCGGCGGCAAGGTCTGGGCCGGCATCGCCCAGAACGTCATCACTTTCGAGCCGTACCGCAAGGAGGTGCTCGCCGACTCGATCTTCGTCTGGTTCGCCGACCGGCTGTTCAACCGGCAGTTCTTCATCTGGACCAAGGGCTACCACGATTTCATCGGCATCAATTACTACTTCCACTACCGCGTCAAATACCGGCCGACCAAGGTCTCGCAGTTCTTCTACGAGGTCCATACCGAGAACCGGACGACCAGCGATCTCGGCTGGGAGATCAACGCGCCGGCCATTTTCGATGCCATCATGCAGATGGCCAGGTACAAGGTGCCGCTTTTCATCACCGAGCACGGCGTGGCCAACGCCGACGACAGCAAGCGGCCGCGCCTGATCGTCGCCGGCCTGATGGAGGTCTATCACGCCATCCGCGCCGGCGTGGACATCCGCGGCTATTTTCACTGGTCGCTGCTGGACAATTTCGAATGGGAGAAGGGCTTTTCCGGCCGGTTCGGCCTGGTCGCCGTCGATTACCTGACCCAGAAGCGCACGCCGCGGCGCAGCGCCTACGTCTACGCCGATATCTGCGAAGCCAACGGCGTGCCCCATCAGCTGTTGAAGTTCACGGGCCACGGCGTCCGGTGGTGACCGACGCCGCATCGGGACAACGGCCGAACGGCCGTTTTTTTGTCCGTCAAAAAAACCGCCCGACGCGTCATCAGGCGGGAATGAGCAGCATCAGCCAGAGGTGAAAGAGAGCGACGCCGCCGTAGACGAGGGCCAGCAGGCAGAGGCCGATCCAGGCCAGGCGCCTTCGGCGCGACCAGAAGGCCAGGAAGAGCGCGCCGGCCAGGCAGATGGACAGCTTGGCTATGACGAATTGCCAGGGTCCGGCGGCCAGCATCCAGGCCATGACCGGATTCAGTTCCGGCGCGCCGACGGCAGTGATCCGCAGCGTGGCCACGGCGTCGAAGACGTTCTCGACAAAGAGCAGGATGATCAGGAGGGCGATCAGCGATGGGCGCGGCGGCGCCCATTTGTTCGGGGCGCGGCCAGGGCTCATCCGAGTCCTCCCGGCAAGAGGTCCAAAAAGCCTGCGATTAAGCCGTATCAACGGCTCCGGCGACTGTCAAACGCGGCCTCGGTTACCGGCGCGCCGGACGCGTGATATAATGTCCCCGATATGAAACTGACGTTCTACGGCGCGGCTCAGGAGGTCACCGGGTCGTGCATCCTGATCGACACCGGCAAGACCCGGGTGCTCGTCGACTGCGGCCTGTTCCAGGGCGCCAGCCTCGCCTATCAGCGGAACCTCGAACCGTTCAAGTTCGACCCGCGGTCGCTTGACGCGGTCATCCTGACCCACGCCCACATCGACCACATCGGCCGCTTTCCCAAGCTGGTCAAGGAGGGGTTCCACGGCCGGGCTTTCGTGACCCATCCGACGCGCCTGCTCGCCAAGCTGATGTGGCTGGACGCCGGCAAGGTGATGAAGGATGACGCCAAGCGCCTGGGCAAGCCGCCGGTCTACTCCGTCGACGACATCTGGCCGGCCTACGACTGTCTTCACGGGATGGAATATGACACCGACATCAAGGTGTCCGGCGACCTCAGCTTCCGTTTCCGCGAGGCCGGACACATCTTCGGCTCGGCCTTCGTCGAGATCTTGAGCGGCGGCCGAAAGCTGGTCTGTTCCGGCGACATCGGCAACGATTACGTGCCGATCCTGCGGCCGACCGAATCGATCGATGCCGCCGACGTCGTGGTGTGCGAATCGACGTACGGGGACCGCGTCCACGAGGATCCCGGCACGCGCATCGAGCGGCTCAAGCAGGCCATCACCGGGACCTATGACCGGAAGGGGACGCTCCTCATCCCGGCGTTCTCGCTCGAGCGCGCGCAGGAGATCCTCTACGAGCTGAACGGCCTCGTGGAGAAG
>JBAIXY010000005.1:0-17886 GCA_037916205.1 Vicinamibacterales bacterium
TACGTTTCAGCGCGAGGCCTCGTTGAGCATCGCGTTAAGCGCGTCCGGAGCCGCCGGCGCGTTGGCGTTGGAATTGACGTTGGCGTTGACGCTGCCGCCGATCTCTTTGAAGACCGTGCCGATCGCCCCAAAGCCGGCCTTGAGCGCCGGCCAAACCTTGAGGAACGAGTCGCGCAGGAGCGGCCAGGCCTTGGCCCAGGCCACTTGCCAGAAACTGCCGACGGCGGTTCCGAGGGCGGCCGCCTGGGCCGCGTTGACCGGAGCGGCGTTCCCGGCTGCGGTCTGGCTTCCCGGAGCGGCATGATCGGAGCCATTCTGAGAGGCGCTGGCTGCCGGTTGCGCCGTGTCCGCCGCCCGGGCGGCGAGCGGACCGACAACGAACAGCCCCATGGACAGCATCAGGCAGATGGAGGCCGCGGTTTTTATCGGCTGGGCTTTCATATGGTCATTTTA
The DNA here is from genome assembly GCA_037916205.1 of Vicinamibacterales bacterium. GTDB lineage: Bacteria > Patescibacteriota > Patescibacteriia > SG8-24 > SG8-24 > JBAIWZ01. The sequence goes on from JBAIXY010000005.1 coordinate 454, forward strand.
GCGTAAAAATTGTTCGATGAAAAGCCGCGGCCGGAGCCGGTCAGCGCGGGCGGAGCGTCGCCGGCGTCGGGTCATGCAGGCCGTACTGCGCTTCTTTGGCCGCGATCTCCGCAAGCTGTTCGGCGTTCAGGCGTCCGAGGCCGAGCGGGTTGTAGCCGTCGCGCAGCTCCTGGCCGTCGGGAAAACCGTCGCCGTCGGTGTCCGTCTTGAGCGGGTCGGTGCCGAACACGTGAACCTCGTCGCCGTCGGCCAAACCGTCCCCGTCCGTGTCGGGCTTGTACGGGTCGGTGCCCAGGGCCTTTTCGTCGGCGTCGGAAAGGCCATCGTTGTCAGAATCGATCGCTCCCGCCGGACTGACCGGCGGCAGGGGATTGGCCGGAGCGCCCGGCGATACGACCGGCGCCGGCGTCGGCGGAGCGGGCGGCGTCGCCGGCGGCACGGGTTGGCTGACGACCGGATCAAAACCGAGAGGCGTGACGACATGGGGGCCGGGCGCCAGGGTCAGGACGCCCTGCTCCATGGAAAAAGACAGTTTGAAATCGGATTGGCTCCCGCTGTACTCGTAAGGCTGGCCGGTCAGCGGATCGACGGGGATCCGTTCCAGGTAATCCGGCACCAGTTGTTCCAGCTTGTCCGGATATTTCCTGTTGTCGTGCTGGTAGGTGGCCAGGGCGATGCGCAGGCTGTCCAGATGCCGGTATCTTTCCCAGTCCCGGTCGCGCGGCGTCGGCGCCGGCGGCGGAGCCTCGGGCGTCTGGGCGGCCGACGGCGTCTGTCGCGTCAGAGAAGCCCAGCCGCCGCGGGCAATGAAGACCGGAACGGCCAAGCCGGCGATGATGGCCAGCGCGATCGCCGCCCCGCCGGCGCCGGCCAGCAGCTTGTAGGCGCCGCGACGCCGCAGGTTCAGCTGCCAGGCGCGTCCGGCCTCCGACGCGGTCCGGTCCTCGAAGAACTCCTGGAGATAGGTCATCGGCAGCGGCAGCAGCAGGAACCAGACGAACGCGGCCGGCAGCGCGGCGGCAGCTATCCGGATGTCGCCGGCGGGCAGGAGCGGCAGGGCGAAGGTCGGCAGGCGGGCGGCCAGGTAGTAGGCCGCGATGAACAGCGCGGCGGGCAGTCCGGCCGCGGGCAGCAGGATGGCGACGAGTCCGGTCAGCAGGTTCAGCGTTTTCCCGTAGACCAGGTCGCGGCTGCGCACCAGGGCTTCGGCGCCGGTGCGCTGTTCGCCGAGCATCACCGGCAGGGCGAGGCTGAAGCGCACGGCCAGCGCCAGGCCGGGCGCCAGCAGGGCGACGCTGGCGGCTGCACAGGCGCCCAGGTGCAGGACGGCCAGGACGAACGCGCTGCCCAATTTGGAAAAACCCAGCGAAAGGGCCTGTCCCGTGCCGATCTTGAAAGCGGCGGCTGACGCCAGCGCGGCCTGCAGGCCGACGAGTATGAGCATTCCGGCCAGACCGGCGCCGGCCGCGGCCAGCCAGCCGCGCCAGCCGGGCAGCATGACGGCCAGAACCGCCGCGCCATAAGAAAAACAGGCGGCGGTCAGCGTCATGACCGCGCCGATGATCAGGAAGATGCCGATCTTGTGCCGAAAACGTCCGAGCGTCCTGGCCAGGCGGTTCCGGAAACCGGGGAATTCGGCCGGGATGACCAGGGGGGCCGGCGCGGCCGCCGGCGGCTCCGGGGTGGACGCCACGCTCATCAGATTCTGGTCCATGGGCCAAGTATACCATAATAAGGGAGCGCCGCCGCGGCCTTCGGTGGACGAAAAATCCGTCCGACCGGGGCCGATGCCGCAGCGTTGACAGCCTGTCGCCGCCGGTCTAACCTCATCGCAGGCCGCTTAATGAAGCGGAATGTTCATTTGATAAGCGTGGACAACAGACAGGAGACGGTCATGTCCAGAAGCGCCGCGTCAGCCCTTATTTTCACCTTGTTCTGCGGCTGCCATCCGGCCGCTCCCTCGTCCTGCTGCCGCCAGCCGGCGGCCGTCCGTCTGCCCGGAGCCCAGCTGGCGCAAGCCGCTGACGGCGTCGTGAAGTACCGCGACATCCTCGAGTTCCGTTCGCCCGGGCCGGAATGGATCGTGGTGACCAACGCCAAGATCTACGAGTTCTCGCCGCCGGCGGCCCTGCTGCTGGCCAACGACAAGACGAAGGCGCTGATCCGCTTCCACCTGCTGGATTCGGCGGCGGCGACGCCCGGCGAGATCGCCCTGCAGTTCATCGGCCAGTTCGAGACCGCCGGCTACAAGTGGCGGATCGTCGGCCTGGGCGAGGGCCGGGAGGGTTCGGTCAGCCTGGTCTGGGAGGACCCGCGCCGGCCGCTCAAGGGCAAGATCACTGTCATGCGACTGCCGGGCAGGACCGAGCTGACCCTGCTGCTCATCGGCGCTTGGCCGCCGCCGGCCGACGAGATCTCGCTGCGCGACTTCGATACGGTCGCCGGTTCGGCCAAGGCCCAGCCGAAGTGAAACACTTTCCGCCCGTCAGGGCGGATTTTTTTGTGGCGGAAGTCCCGGGCGGGTCGCCGCCGGTTGACAGAAACGGCGGCGTCGGATTATCTGAACCCAGAGTACCTTTTATCGATGTAAAACAAGGAGAAGCAGATGCGCCGGATCCTGATCGCTTCTGTGGTCATGTCAGTGGCAGCTTTTGCCGCCGGCCTCGGGGCCGGCCGTTTCCTGCGCACGGCGCCGGCGATCCCGATGCGGATCATCGAGGTGCCGGCCATGTCCTGCCCGGAGCCGGAAAGCCCGAGCCAGTTCGAAGGCGTGAACTTCAGGTTGTACTGGGAGGTCCGCCGGCTGATCAAGGAGAAGCACGTCAACGAGGACGTGAAGGACGCCGACCTGTTCTACGGCTCGATCGGCGGCATGGTCGACGGCATCGGCGATCAGCACTCGCATTTCCTGCCGCCCCGGATCGCCAAGCTGCAGCAGGCCGAGATGGCCGGCAACTTTGCCGGCGTCGGCCTCGAGGTCGGTCCCAACAAGGACAAGCGGCTCTCGGTCATCGCGCCGATCGCCGACCTGCCCGCGGCCAAGGCCGGCCTGCTCGCCGGCGACCTCATCCTGGAGATCGACGGCGCCAAGACCGACAAGATGGACCTGATCGAGGCGGTCAACCGCATTCGCGGCGAGAAAGGCACGCCGGTCAAGCTGCTGATCATGCGCGAAGGCTGGAAGGAGCCCCGCGAGTTCGTCATCGTCCGCGACAAGGTCGAGACCAGGTCGGTGAAATGGACGAAGGCGCCGGAGACCGGCAGGAAGATCGCTGTCGTCAATATCAGCAGCTTCCACGCCGACACGGTCAAGCTGTTCTTCCAGGCCGCCCGCGAGATCAGGGCCTGGGGAGCCCAGGGCGTCATCATCGACCTGCGCAACAACCCCGGCGGCCTGATGGACGCCGCGGTCGACGTGGCCGGGGCCTGGGTCAAGAACGTCCCGATCGTCCGGATGGTCCAGCGCGGCGGCCGCGCCGTCGAGTACGGTCCGGAAACGGCGCCGGTCTTCGCCGGCCTGCCCACGGTGGTGCTGGTGAACGGCGGTTCGGCTTCGGCCTCGGAGATCCTCTCCGGCGCCCTGCAGGACTACCAGCAGGCCTTGGTCGTCGGCGAAAAGACCTACGGCAAGGGTTCGGGCCAGATCGTCATCGACTTCAAGGACGGCTCGCGCCTGCTCCTGACCAACTTCCTCTGGTACACGCCCAAGGGCCGTTCGATCAACAAGGACGGCATCGAGCCGGACGTGCCGGTCAAGCTGACCGCGGACGACGCGGAGAAGAAGAAGGACCCGCAGATGGACCGCGCGGTCCGTCATCTCCTCGGCCGCTGATTTCCGCGCATCGATCTCAAAACCCCGCTTCCTGCGAAGCGGGGTATTTTTGTTCAGGAGGCGGCCTTCCCGATCCGTTCAAGGATCGCTTCCAGGTCATCAGCGGTCGAAACCCTGGTCAGCTGTTCGCGCAGGCCGCGCGCGCCCGGCATCCCTTTGAAGTAGCAGATCAGGTGCTTCCTGAAGGTGACGAGCGGCGCCTCGCCCGGATGGGCGAGCGCGTGCAGCGCGGCGTGCTCGCGGACCACGGCCAGCCGTTCCTCCAGCGTCGGCGGCGCTGCCGTTCCGCCCGAAAGCGCCGCGGCGATCTCGCGGAAGACCCAGGGATTGCCCAGGGCGCCACGGCCGACCATCACGCCGTCGCAGCCCGACGCCCGGAGCGCTTCTTTGGCCGCCGCTCCGGAATCTATGTCGCCGTTGGCCAGGACCGGAATGTTGGCCAGGCGCTTGGCCCGGCCGATCATCTCCCAGTCGGCCCTGCCCGAGTAGCCCTGCGACTTGGTGCGGCCGTGGATGGTCACCAGGTCGGCGCCGGCCGTTTCGATCACGCCGATGAACTTCAGTATCTCGCCGGGATCGGACCAGCCCAAGCGGCATTTGACCGAGACCGGCTTGGCCGTGGCCGACCGGGCCGCCCGGATGACCGCCTCGGCCGCATCCGGATCGCGCATCAACGCCGCGCCGTTGAAATTGCAGGTCAGCTTGTACACCGGGCAGCCCATGTTGATGTCGAAGGCGTCAGGGTCCCAGGCCTCGTCCACGCGCCGCACGCCGGCTGAAATGGCCTTCGGGTCCGCGCCGAACAGCTGCTGGACGATCGGGCGCTCGTCGGCCGAAAAGCCGGCCATGGCCAGGGTCCGGCCGTTGCCCCGGGCCAGGGCCTCCGAGCTGACCATCTCGCGGAAGACCACCTGCGCCCCGAACCTCCGGGCGATGCGGCAAAAAGCCGAATCGGTCATATCGGCCATCGGCGAGAGGGCGATGATCGGGCGGGGGAGGGTGCGCCAGTCGAACATAAGCTTCGGCAGGAAAGATAGCCCGCCGGCCGTCCTCAGGTCAATCGCCAGGCTTAACGCGGGGCCGTTTTGCTGGTAAAATTAGGTTGTTAACAGGTTCCATATTTATGCCGAAATTGTCAGCAAAAACGGTCGTGTTGATCGTCGCCGGCGTGGCGGTGGTCGGCGGCGTCATCGCCTATCAGGCGTCCAGGTCCAAAGTTTCCTATGAGACGGCCAAGGTCGACCGCGGCTCCGTGGTCGAAGAGGTGTCGGTCACGGGATCGATCTCGCCCAAGACCAAGTACGACCTGCAGCCCGAGGTCTCGGCCAAGGTCGCTGCGATCCCGGTCGCCGAAAGCCAGAGCGTCAAGGCCGGCGATCTTCTCGTCAAGCTCGATACCAGGGACATCGACGCCAAGATCCTGGCCCAGAAAGCGGCCATCGAACAGGCCCAGGCCCAGCTGAAGAGCCTGCAGGCCGGGCCGACGGCGCAAGACCTGCAGCTGAGCCAGGCGGCGGTGGATACGGCCCAGGCCCAGCTCAACGCCGCGATCTCCGCCGCTGCCGACGCCAAGATCGCCCTGTCGAACGCCCAGAGCAACCTGGCCAATTCCCAGACCAAGGCCGATACGCTGCTGGCCAGCAAGCTCAGTTCACTGTCGCTCGATTACGACAACGACGTGACCGTGGCCGGCGACGCCATCAACCGCCTGACCAGCCAGTTGTTCACCGCGACCGACCTGCTGGCTTTCATTTCGACCGATGCCCAGTCTGAGATCAACGCCACCGCCACCCGCGCCCAGGCCCGCACGGCTCTGAGCGCCCTGCAGACCGCCGTCGCCTCGGCCAAGGCGGCGGGCACGTCCGCGGCCATAGAGGCCGCCTACGCGTCCGTGGCCGCCAGCCTGGCGACGGTCAAACAGCATGCCGATGCCTGCGCCGCGGTCCTCAACTACGCGTCGTCGATCAGCGGCACTACCCTGGCCTCGTACCAGCTGAACGTCAGCACCGCCCAATCCACCCTGGACGCCGCCCTTCAGACCCTGGCCGCCGACAAGAACGGCTACGATCTCCAGAAGCGCCTCAACGCCCTGGACGTCAACGCGGCGCAGATCGCCCTGAGCAGCGCCCAGGCCGCCCAGACCAACGCCGACCACAACATCGACACGGCGCGGAGCTCGCTGGCCCAGGCCCAGGCCGCCTATGTTCTGAAGAAGACCGGGGTCAGGCCGGAGGACATCGACGCCCAGCGCGCCCAGGTCAGCGTCCAGCAGGCGGCCCTGGTCGGGCTCCAGGCCGAGCTGACCAAGAGGCTGATCGTCGCGCCGATCGACTCCGTGGTCACCAACATCCCGGTGAACGCCGGCGACACGGTCACGCCGGGCATGACCGTGGTCTCCCTGATGACCACCGGCAAGTTCGAGATCATCGCCAACATCTCCGAGGTTGACATCGCCAACGTCAAGGTCGGCGAGCCGGTCAACATCACGCTGGACGCTTTCGCCACCGGCGAGAAATGGACCGGCAAGGTCCTGTCCATCCAGCCGGCCGAGAAGGTCGTCGAAGGCGTGATCTTCTATGAGACCAAGATCATCTTCGATCAGGAAGACCCGCGCCTGCGTTCCGGCATGACGGCCAATCTGGACATCGAGGTCGCCCGCAAGGACAACGTCCTGCGCGTGCCGCTGCGCGCCCTCCAGGAGGAGAGCGGAAAGCAATACGTGCAGGTCCTGGCCGGCGGCAAGGCGGTCAGGAAGGAAGTGCAGACCGGCATCGAGAGCAACGATTACGCCGAGGTCGTCAACGGATTGAACGAGGGCGACGCCGTCATCATCTCGACCAACGGGAAGCATTGATCCGCCGCGGACATGCCCGATCTGATCAGACTCGAAAAACTGACCAAGGAGTACCTCCAGGGCGAGCACCTGGTCAAGGCGCTGAACGGCGTCGATCTGACGATCGACAAGGGCGATTTTTTCGCCATCATGGGCCCCTCGGGCTGCGGCAAATCGACCCTGATGCACCTGCTCGGTTTCCTGCTCAGCCCCACGAGCGGCCGGTATTTGTTCGAGGGGCGGGATTCAAGCTCGCTTTCGGAGAACGAACGGGCCGTCATCCGCAACGAGAAGATCGGCTTCATCTTCCAGGCCTATAACCTGCTGCCGCGCACCTCGGTGCTCGACAACGTCCTGCTGCCGATCGAGTACGCCGCTTCCGCCGACCTGAAAAAGGCCCGGCCCCGGGCCCTGAGCCTGCTGGAGCAGGTCGGTCTCGGCCACCGTCTGGAGGCCAAGCCCAACCAGCTGTCCGGCGGCGAGCAGCAGCGCGCCGCCATCGCCCGGGCCCTGATCAACGAGCCTTCGCTCATCCTGGCCGACGAGCCCACCGGCAACCTGGACTCCAAGACCTCGGACGACATCATGGACATCATCGACGGTCTGCATCGGGCGGGGAACACCATCGTCATGGTCACCCACGAAGAGGACGTGGCCCAGCGCGCCGAACGGATCATCCGCATGAAGGACGGCCGCATCGTGTCCTGAAGATATGTCCCTGCGCAAGGACATCATCTACTCCGGCCACACGCTCCTGGCGTCGAAGAGCCGGACTTTTTTGACGATGCTCGGCGTCCTCATCGGCGTGATGTCGGTGGTCGCGGTCGCCTCGGTCGGCAAGAGCGCCCAGAACCTGATCCTGGCGCAGACGGAGGCCGTCGGCACCAACGTCATCGGCATCCTGCCCGGAAGCAGCGGCGAGAACGAGCCGCCGCCCATCGCCATGGGCATCGCCATCACCACCTTCACGGAGAGCGATTACCGCGCCGTCCGCGCCCTGCCCCATGTCATCCTGGGCACCCCCATGATCATCGCCCTGGACTCCGTTTCCCTCAACCAGTATTCGGAGATGCTTTCCATCTACGGCACGGGCGAGGAATTTCCGGCTTTGATGGACATGACCGTGGCCGAGGGCAGGTTCTTCGACGTGCGGGACGTCGAGGCGTACGGCCGGGTGGTGGTGCTCGGCCACGAGGCGGCCAGCGATATTTCGCCGCGCGGCAGTCCGCTCGGCAAGCAGGTCCGTGTCAAAGGCTACAATTATCTGGTCATCGGCATCCTGAAGGAAAAAGGGGGAGGCGTCCTCGGCAACCTGGACAAAGGCGTCTTCATCCCCGCGACCGCGGTGCAGAAGTACATTTCCGGCGTCAATTACCTGACCGCCGCCCGCGTCAAGGTCGACGACGCCGCCAACCTCGACTGGGTGAAGGCCGAGATCGAGAAGACCCTGCGGCGGCGCCACCACATCACCGATCCTACCAAGGATGATTTTTCGGTGCGCGCCGCCCAGCAGGCCATCACCACCATCGCCGGCATCACCGACTCCATCAATTATTTCCTGCTGTTCGTGACGGCCATCTCGCTCCTGGTCGGCGGCATCAACATCATGAACATCATGTACGTCGCGGTCCGCGAACGGACCAAGGAGATCGGCCTCCGCAAGTCGCTCGGCGCGCGCCCCCGACGCATCCTGGTGCAGTTCCTGACCGAGAGCTCGATGATCTCACTCGCCGGCGGCGTGGCCGGCCTGATCCTCGGCGCGATCATCGCCGCTATCGTGTCCGTGGTCGCGGTAAGTTACGGGTTGGACTGGTATTTCACCATCTCCCTGACCTCGGTCGCCGTGTCGCTGATCGTTTCGATCGGCATCGGCCTGATCTTCGGGGTCGCGCCGGCCGCGGCGGCGGCCCGGCTCGACGCCATCGAGGCGCTCCGCTACGAGTGATATGCACCTGCACGACCTGGCCAAAGCCTCGCTCAGCAACCTCCGGCGCAACAAGCTCCGCACGGCCTTGTCGCTCCTCGGCATCGTCATCGGGGTGTTCTCGGTGACCGTGATCATCTCGCTCGGCGTGGCGGTCAAGGCCGGGATCATCGGCTACATCAACAGCTTCGCCGGCCAGAATCTTATTTCGGTCAATCCGGCGGCCCCCGGCGCCTCGCGCCAGAACTCGATGCAGGCCCTGATGCTCGGCGCCAGCCCGGCCTCGCTCAAATACGACGACGTCGAAGCCATGATGGATCCCCGCAACCTGCCTGACGCGATCGGGGTCAATGGTGACGTGACCGGACAGGAATATGCGCGCTTCGGCGATAACGAATACCGCTCGCTGATCTTCGGCTGCATGCCGGATCTGCCCAAGATCATGCCGATCCTGAAGATCGGCGAAGGCCGCTTCTTCACCATGGAGGAGGAGAAGTCGCTGGCGCCGGTCGTCGTCATCGGCCACAAGGTCGCGGTGAAGCTTTTCGGCAACGCCGACCCCGTCGGCCAGAAGATCAAGATCAAGGACATGCCGCTCCTGGTCATCGGCGTGTTCGAGCCCCTGGGCAGTCTCATGACCCTGGACATGGATTCCCTCATCGCCATGCCGCTCAGGCTGGCGCAGAAGCGGATCACCGGGAACGATAATGTCATGGAGATGCACATCGTGGTCAATGACGCCGCGCATGTCGGCGAGACGGTCGACGACATCAAGCGCGTCCTGCGCAAGCGCCACCACATCACCGACCCGACCAAGGACGATTTCATGGTCACGACCACCCAGGACATCACCGACCGGCTCAATACCATCACCGACGTCATCACCTATTTCCTGGCCTTCCTGGCAGCCATCTCGCTCCTGGTCGGCGGCATCGGCATCATGAACATCATGCTGGTCTCGGTCACCGAGCGGATCCGCGAGATCGGCCTGCGCAAGGCGCTCGGGGCCAAGCCGCGGGACATCCTGATGCAGTTCCTGGCCGAATCCGTGGTCCTGACGACCGCCGGCGGCTTGATCGGCGGAGCGCTGGGTTTCCTCGTGACCATGGCCGTCGTCGCCGTGATGCGCGCCAACCATCTCGACGTGCCCTACGTCGTCTCGATGACGGCTTTCGCCGGCGCCGCCGTGATCTCCGCGGCCGTCGGCATCATCTTCGGACTGCAGCCGGCCAGGAAAGCCGCGGCGCTCGACGCCATCATTTCCCTCCGTTATGAGTAAGGCGGCCGCGGCGCCGGCGCTCATTGACGGCGACACTTTGTATAAATACGCGGCCTGTCCGCACTGGCCCTATTTTGACCGTTTCGGCGAACCGAAACGGCGATCGCGCCTGCCGGGATATTCCGACCTGCTGCTTCGGGCCGACCTGTTCGATGAGGAGCGGCTGCTGGGCCGACCGCAGGGTGACGCGGAGGCGCGGCGCGCCGGCTGGACCGAAGCCGGAGGCCGGAGCCGTCAGGCGCGTTTCCGCGACACGGTCAGACTGATGGGCGAGGGCGCCCGGTACATCCGCCGGGGCCTGCTCCTGGCCGGCGACCTGGCCGGCGAACCGGACCTGCTGGAACGCCGCGACGGGGAGGCCTCGGACCTGGGCGCTTACCGATACGCGGCCGTGGACGCCAAGAACACCGGCGAACGGCTGGCCGACGGACACAAATACCAGCTGGCGCTTTACGGCGAACTCCTCAGGGCCGTTCAGGGGACCCGGCCGCGGGCCAATTTCATCGTCGACGGCAGCGGCAACCGGCACGGTCTCGATCTCGAAGAGTTCGCCGCCGAATTCGAGGCGGTCCTGGGCGACCTGCGGGGGATCCTGGCCGGGTCCAGGCCGCTGCCGCACCTGGGGTCGGGCTGCCGCCGGTCGCCCTGGCTCAGTGAATGCATCGCCCTGGCCGAACGCACCGACGACATCGCCCTGCTCTACAGCATCAGGGATTCGACGGCCGCCGAGCTCAGGGCGCACGGCGTGCGCACGGTCGCCGAGGCGGCGGCCATGGACATCGACGCCCTCAAGTCGGCCTGGCCGCAGTTCCATCGCAAGACGCTCGAACGGCTGGCCCTGCAGGCCCGCGCCCTGGTCGAACGCCGGCACTTCCTGCGCCGGCCGCTGGAACTGCCGACGGCCGGAACGGAGATATTCTTCGACATCGAGGGCGATCCGCTGCGGCGCCTGGAATATCTTCTGGGGCTGGCGATCCGGGACGGCGCCGGCCGGCGCTACGAATCGTTCCTGGCGGAGCGGCCGGAGGACGAGCGGGCGATGTGGCGCCGCTTTCTCGACCGGCTGGAAGAGCTGCCCGACCAGTACGCCGTCTACCATTTCGGCGATTATGAACCGGCCCGTTTGGAGTTGCTGTCCGCGCGCCACGGCGGCTCGCCGGCGCTGGAGAGGTTCCGGTCCGCGCTGGTCGATCTCAACGAGATCGTCAAGGACGCCGTGGTCCTGCCGCTGTATTTTTACGGTCTGAAGGACATCGGCGCCTATATCGGTTTCAGCCGCTCCGGCCGGATCGCCGGCGGGGCCGAGTCCGTGGCTTTTTATGAGCGCTGGATGGGAACGGGGGACCGGAAGCGGCTGGAGGCCATCATCAAATACAATGAGGACGACGTGCTGGCCACCGCCGCCCTGAAGGACTGGCTGGCTTCCGCGGCCGGGGCGGAAAAATAAAGGCGCCGTTCTACGGCGCCTGGTCCCGATGTTCCGCCGGGGGTCCGCCCCCGGCCTTTTTGCGTCTGAACAGGCCGCGCAGCCTGGCCATGACACCCGGTCTTTCGGCCGGGCGCTCGGCCGGTCGCGGCTGCGGCGCGTCAGCCGCGGTCTCAACGCCGGCGTAGGCCTCGTGCAGGCCGTTCCGGGCCGTCCGCAGGCCGCGGGCTTCCGCTTGTTCGCGGGCTGTCCGCTCCCGCCGGGACAGGGCCTCGCGCGCCGCGGCCAGGTCCTCGGGGGTAGGCGGCCTTTCACCTTTGGCGAACGAGTAGCTGCCGGCCTCGTCCCTTTCGAAATACCGATCGATGACGCCGCGGTTCCTCAGCAGCTGCTTCAGGTCGCCTCCCGACTGGGCCACGAAGACCAGGTCGGTCATCTTGGCGTTCTCCCGGGGCGTCATCTTGTTGGCCGCGCCCTCCAGGTCACTGACCGCGTCCATGACCGCGGCCAGGACCATCTCCATGTTCCGGCGCCCTTGCTCCCGGTTTTCCGCGTCGATCATCGGGTAGAGGACCACTTCGGCCATCTGTTCGACCGCTGCTTTCCCGTCCTCGTCGGTATAGGCGAGTTCCGAACCGCCGAGTTTCGCCTTGAAAGAGGCGATCAGTTTTTTCACTTCCGGCCGCTGGTCGATCATTTTGTCGAGCCGGTCGACGATCACCGGGATGAATTCCTTGCGCGGCTGCAGGTGGATCTTGTATTCAGACAGCAGCCTACTTTTCTTGTCCTCATCGATCGTCGTCTGTTCCTTGTCGGCCGCGAATTCGCGCTTCAGCTCCGCCAGAGCCTTGCCGGGGCCGTGGCCGCGGGCGTAAGCCTCGCCCTGGGCGTCCGGGATGAAATGTTCGTAGCCGCCGTCGGGGTCGTTGACCACCATGTAGTTCGGATCCCGTTCGGCCGCGTTGAAGACGTCGTTGCGGCCGACGACGTTGCCTGCCTTGTCCTTGATGGGGATCTCGCCGATCTTCTTCAGGCCGAGATGCTCCTTCCAGAACCTGCCCTGCGCCTCCTTGTTCCCGGACAGATCGGAGTAATCACGCAGCTCGCCGCTGCCGTCGATGTCCTCGAAAGGCGTTTCGATCCCGTGTTCGGGCCGTTCAGCGGCGGGCGCCGGCCCGCCCTCCGTTCGCGGGAGTTCCGGCGGCGCCGCTTTTCGACGCTCGATCATATGTTTATTGCGTTTACGGGTCATTTCCCCAGCAATGAACCGAAGAGGCCGCGCAATCCGCCCTTCTTCGGTTTGGCCGGCGCGGCCGGTTCGGCTTCTTCCCGGCCGCTTTGGTCGGGTTTTCCAACCGCGGGGGCCCTCAGAGCCGAGCGCGCCGCCTGCTCCCGCTGCTGGTCGGCGACGTCCTTTTCGTTCTGTTTCTGACGCTCCAGGGACTTCAATTCCTCGGTCGTGGACCGCAGCTCGCCGGCGTGGGGGATGCTGGTCTCCAGCGAGGCGATCTTCTTGGACGTCTCGCTGACGTTGTCGTCATAAATGGCCTTGAGCACCTCCGGATCCTCGCCGGCTTTTACTCGCCGACTCACCTCGGCGAGCGAGGCGGGATCGGCGCCGTAGATGGTCGGCAGTTCGGGGCCGGGACGGCGGCGCTTGGCGATCTCGACCGCCGCGGCCGCCGAAAGCATCTCGTTCCACCGCAGTTCCTGCTGGGCCCGGTCCATTTCGGCCAGCGCCTCCTGGCCAACCTCGTTCTCGAGCAGTATCTTGCGGCGTTCCAAAGAATAGAGCTTCCAGTCGCGCAGCCGGCGCTCGACGCCTCCGCGTCCGCCGAGCTTATCGATCATGTTGATCTCGTGGATGTTGATGTCCGGTAGGGCGTGTCCGCTGAGCCGCGCCGTTTCGTACCGTTGCGCGGCCCGCGCCAGATGTTCGAGCTGAGTGATCTGGCCGGCGGCGTGTTCGACCTCCCTGGACCACTGGCCGAGCTGCTCGGCGGTGGCGCCGGCCGCCGCCTCGGATCCTTCGCCGAGCTTGGCCTCCGGCTTCTCGGCGCGCAGTTCGATCAGCGTGCCGGTCATGTCGTCCTTCTTGGCGCGCCCGGATCCGCTGTCGGCGACCCGGCCGGCCGCGGCCACCAGTTCGGCGACCCCGCCGCCGGCCCGCATGACCTCGGCGATCTCCTCATCGGTCAGATTGTCGTGGATGCCGTCCGAGCTGATCAGTATCCGGTCGCCTTTCTTGGCCTTGATGATGCCGGTCTCGACGCTGAAGTTTTCGCCCATGCCGATGCCGTTGGTGATGACGTTGCGTTTCTGGAAGAGCCACTTCAGGTTGTCCGGCAGGGCGTCGGCGCTCGGCGCCGACATGATCTGCCGGTAGCCTTCCTGGTCGATCTTGCCGGCCTTCAGCATGTATTTTGCCAGGCCGTCGTCGGTGGTCTCGCAGCGGATCTGTCCGGTGTCGCCGTCCAGGACGTAGATGCGGCTGTCGCCGGCGTGGCCGTAAGCCACGTCGAAAGTGCCGTCGCCGTTGTCGACCACTTTGACCACGTCTCCGGTCGTGTTCATTTCCTGGAGGTCGGGGCGCTTCTTTTTATATTCCGCGATCGCCTGGTTGGCCGAACGGAAGGCCGCCTCGATCGATCTCGTCGCGCGCCGCGCATCGGCGTCGAGCGGCATGTGCGACATGATCTCGGCGATCTTGCCCGAAGCCAGACGGCTGGCCAGCAGTCCCTGGCCGAGGTCGCGGGCGCCGGACACGCCGTCGAAAGTGCCGCAGACGCCGCGTTCCTGGAGCGCTCCGGCCAGCTGTTTTTCGGTCTCGCCGGTCCGCCTGACCAGTTCCAGGTCGGCGGCCTTGTCGGCCGTGTGCAGCACGGGCGGCTGCTGCTCTTCGCGGCTGATGCGGTTCAGGTCGCCCAGCGCCGCGTCCTCGTTCCGGTCAGGATGTTTGGCCGAGGCTCGCGATTCGATCGAAACGTCGATCGGCGGCCGCTGTGCCTCCCGGCTCTCGAGCGTTGGCTGGCGTTTCTCGATGGTCATATGATCATTGGGTCATGGTCCGCCGTTTCGGCGGCCGCTTTCAACGTTCAGGTCGCGGCGCCAGTTCGGCCTCCGAAGGCGCGGTCTCGCCCCGGCGGAACGCGTCGTTGTTCTTCGGATCGAAGAACTTGTCCAGCAGCCCGGCCAGTCTCAGCGCGCTCTTCAGGTCGCCGCCGCTCTGGGCGCAGTAGACCAGGTCATTGACCGCCGCGTTGTAGCGCGGCGCCATGTTTTTCGGCTGGGCCGCGCCGGCCAGGTCCCGGGTCGCGTCAACGATCGCGGCCAACACTTCCTCCAAGTTGCGGCGGCCGGCCGTCTTGCCGGAAGCGTCCTTGCCGGTTCCGGGCATCACGTAGACGACGATCTCGGGGAAGATCTCCTTTTCGCCGGGTCTGGCCGGCCGCGAATGGACCTTGAAGGCGCCGGTCAGCTGGCGCAGCCTGGGGCCGTCCGGACCCTTGTACATGCCGATCAGCCGGCTGACCACGTCGCCCAGACGTTCGCGTACCGGCTGGAGATGCACTTTGTATTCGGACATGATCTCCTCGTTCCGCTCGGCCATGATCCGTTCGGCCTCGAGTTTCGATCGGTCCTTGTCCGCCGGCATGAAAGAATTGTATGAGTCCAGCGCGGCCTGACGGGCCTTGGCCCCGGCGGCTCGGCCCTCGGATATCTTCTCGTTCGCCGCTTCGTCGGCGATCAGCCAGTCGTAGCCGTTCATGTGCATGAAGCCCTCGAAAGCGTCGCGGTTCGAATCGGCGATCTCCCTGAACGCGGCCGACTGGTCCGTGCCGCCGCGGATGGCCGCTTCGTTCAGCCGGCGGCGCAGGTCGTCCGGCAGCCCCTCCCGCGCCTCGCGTTCCCGCGACGCTTCCGCGGCGTCGCGAAGATATTCGGGATCGACGATGACCTTGGGCGATTCTTTGCCGGGCATAACGGTCGCGACATTTATACGTAAAAATAATAGCCTATTTTAGCTTAAAAATCAAGTCGTATTTTTGGTGCGGCAAGCCGGCGCTTCGTGTATAATATCCTGAGGACGAATAATCATTGATCTATGCCAAAAAAACCGCTGATAACTTACGACCATTCTTTGATGTTCGCGGCCCACTCGGGCGAGGGTTTTTCCCAGGATGACGCGCCGGAGATGCTCCGCAAGCTCGGCGCGGTCCGCCAGGAGCTTCTGCGGCTCAAGGCAGCCGGCGAGATCGGCTTCTTTTCCATCCCGGACGCCGGGCGCGAGCTGAGGCGGGTCGAGACCCTGGCCGCGGCCGTGCGCAAGGAGTTCAAGACCCTGATCGTCATCGGCATCGGCGGATCGGACCTGGGGGCCAGGGCGATCATCCGGGCGCTGAAACCGTCCGGGCGGGGGATGGACGTCAGGTTCATCGGGGCCAACACCGATCCGGAAGAGATCGCCGCCCTGCTCGGGAGCGTCGACCTGCGCCGCGCCGCCCTGAACATCATTTCCAAGTCCGGCGACACCATCGAGCCGATGAGCGCTTTCCTGCTGCTGCGCGACCGGCTGATCAAACGCGTCGGCCAGCGGCGCCACGCCAGGCATGTCATCGCCACGACCGACGCCGAGAAAGGGACGCTGCGCCGCATCGCCGAGACCGAGGGCTACCGGACGCTGCCCGTGCCGGCCGACATCGGCGGGCGTTTCTCGGCGCTGACCACGGTCGGGCTTTTCCCGGCCGCCTGCGCCGGCGTGCCGGTCAAGGGCCTGCTGGCCGGGGCCGGTGAGGTGCTGAAGGAATTCGTCGCCGAGCCGGCGTCCGGCAGCGGTCCGCTGATCTTCGCCGGGCTGCACTACGAAGCCTACGTCCGCGGCTTTCAGCACGTCACCGTGCTGATGCCCTATGCCGAGGCGCTCAGGGACCTGGGCGCCTGGTTCAGGCAGCTCTGGGCCGAGAGCCTGGGCAAGAAGCACGACCGGCACGGCAAGGTCGTCTACCACGGCCTGACGCCGATCGCGGCGCTCGGCGCCACCGACCAGCATTCGCAGATCCAGTTGTATAACGAGGGGCCTTTCGATAAACTGGTGACCTTCATCGAGGTGGGGAAGTTCCGCGGCGATCTGCGCGTGCCGAACCCCTATCCCGACATCGAAGGCGCCGCTTACATGGCCGGCCTGCCGTTCAGCCGCATCATCCACGCCGAGCGCGAGGCCACGGCCCTGGCGCTGGCGCGCAACGGACGGCCGAACGGCACGCTGACCGTGCCGGACATTTCGCCCCGGACCGTCGGCGCCCTGATGTTCTTCTTCCAGATCGCGACCGCGGCCATGGGCGAACTCCTGGACATCAACGCCTACGACCAGCCCGGCGTCGAGGAAGGCAAAAAGAACATGTACGCCATTCTCGGGCGCACGGGTTATAACCTCTGACCTGAACCGGAACGGCCGGCGGCCGGATGCCCGGACGGCATCAGGCGCTCCCGAAAGATCCCTTATGGAACTGTTCCCGCAACTCGCGGCAGCCAGGAAATACCTGTCGGCGGCCGGCCGTTACGCCGCCGACCGGCTTCCCGGACTGGCCTCCAGATACGGCCTGGCCGTGGTGGTGATCATCGCCGTCCCGGCGATCCTTTTGATCGGCCGGCAGACGGCGGAGGTCAAATTCCGTCCGCTGACCTACACCGAAACGCCGTTCAGTTCGGCGGTCCGGTCCGACGAAGGGCCGCCGCACGCCAGCAAGAGGACGCCCGAATTCGTCAAAGGCATCTACGTGTCCAGCGACACTGTCGGCAATCAGCGCAAGTTCGCCCAGCTGGTCGGCCTGGTCAAACGCACCGAGCTCAACGCCATGGTCATCGACCTGAAGACCGGGAAAGGCGAGGTCGCTTTCGAGCCGGGCGACGATCAGCTCAGGCCTTACGCGGTCCAGCGCCCGCCGCTGGGCAAGCTGGCCGAGCTGACGGCGCCGCTGCGCGCCGACGGCATCTACCTGATCGCCCGGCTGCCGGTTTTCCAGGATAACAACCTGGCGACGAAGCGGCCGCAGGTCGCTCTGAAGCGGCCGGACGGGACGCTCTGGCGCGGCAACAGCGGACAGCTCTGGGTCGATCCGGCCTCGATCGACGTCTGGAA
>JBAIXY010000006.1:0-1581 GCA_037916205.1 Vicinamibacterales bacterium
TTTTTCCGCTATTTAGTAATGGTTTAAGTCCCATTACAAATAAATTCAAGGAAAGAGGAGAGAGGAAGAAAATGGCTAAAGGTAAGAAAGTTTCCGGTAAGGGTCGCAAGTACGTCTATAAGTTCGGTGGAGGTAAAGCTGACGGCAACGAATCGATGAAGAACCTGCTGGGAGGCAAAGGGGCCAACCTGGCGGAAATGGCCGGTCATCCCAAGCTGAAGCTCCCGGTCCCGCCCGGTTTCACGATCACCACGGAGGTCTGCACCTACTATTACGACAACAAGCGCTCCTACCCCAAGGAGCTGAAAGCGCAGGTCGACGCCGCGCTGGCCAATATTGAGGACCTGATGGGCAAGAAGTTCGGCGATCCCGAGAATCCCCTGCTCGTTTCGGTCCGCTCCGGCGCCCGCCGCTCGATGCCCGGCATGATGGACACCGTCCTCAACGTCGGCCTCAACGACGTGACGGTCAAGGGTCTGATCAAGATGACCGGCAACGAGCGCTTCGCCTACGACGCCTACCGCCGCCTGATCATGATGTACGCCGACGTCGTTATGGAAAAAGCGGAAGGGATCGAGCCGAAAGGCGGCAAAGGGATCCGCAAACAGCTCGACGAGATGCTGGAAGAGGTCAAGAAGTCGAGAGGCTACAAGCTCGACACCGACTTGACCGCCGGCGAACTGAAAAAACTGGTCGCCGAATTCAAGCAGAAGGTCAAGGATGTGCTCGGCAAAGCTTTCCCCGACGATCCGCAGGAACAGCTCTGGGGCGGCATCGGCGCCGTCTTCATGAGCTGGAACGGCAAGCGCGCCGTCGAGTACCGCCGCATCGAGAAGATCCCCAATGAGTGGGGGACCGCCGTCAACGTCCAGAGCATGGTCTTCGGCAACATGGGCGATGATTCCGCGACCGGCGTCGCCTTCACCCGCAACCCGGGCAACGGCGACGGACACTTCTACGGCGAATACCTCGTCAACGCCCAGGGCGAAGACGTGGTGGCCGGCATCCGCACCCCCGCCCCGATCAACGAAAATTCCAAGAACGACCACAGCCGCAACCTGCCGACGCTGGAAAAGATCATGCCGAGCATCTATAAAG
Organism: Vicinamibacterales bacterium; assembly: GCA_037916205.1. GTDB lineage: Bacteria > Patescibacteriota > Patescibacteriia > SG8-24 > SG8-24 > JBAIWZ01. The sequence goes on from JBAIXY010000006.1 coordinate 1,099, forward strand.
AGCTCTTCAATATCCAGCTGCGGCTCGAGAAACACTACCGCGACATGCAGGACATCGAGTTCACCATCGAGAAAGGGAAACTCTTCATGCTGCAGTGCCGCATCGGCAAGCGCAACGGCGTCGCCGCCGTCCGCATCGCCACCGACATGTTCCAGGAAAAACTGATCAAGGCCGAAGAAGCGCTGATGCGCGTCCAGCCGGCCCAGCTGGTCGAACTGCTCCTGCCGATGATCGATCCTTCGGCCGAAGCGCAGACCAAAGCGGTCGCCAAGGGCCTGCCCGCCGGCCCCGGCGGCGCCAAAGGGCGCGCCGTGTTCACTTCGGAAGACGCCGTCGCCTGGGCGGCCCGGGGCGAGAAGGTCATCCTGGTCCGCGAAGAGACCTCGCCGGAAGACGTTGACGGCATGCACAAAGCCCAGGCCATCCTGACCAGCAAGGGCGGCATGACCTCCCACGCGGCGCTGGTCGCCCGCGGCTGGGGCA
>JBAIXY010000007.1:0-2601 GCA_037916205.1 Vicinamibacterales bacterium
CGCTGTTCTTCGGGCACCTACGTCCGGACCCTGGCTCACGACATCGGCGCCCGGCTCAAGGTTGGCGCTTATCTCGAGAGCCTGCGGCGGACGGCCATCGGCGCCTACTCCGTGGATTCGGCCAAAAAATTGGACGGCCTGACGCCCGAAAATTGGCGGCAGGCGCTTTTCGCCGGCTGAATCCGGCGGCCGGAACGACTATTCAGCCGTCAGGCCGTTGACAGCGGCCTTTTTTTGTGTCATTTTATGCCGTTGCCCGAATGTCGGGCAGCGATAGGAGGAGCCATGCAGTATTTCACCGATACCTGGGCGACCTGGCTGGTCATTTTCCTGGTCGGTCTGGCCTACGCCTGGCTGGACAAAAGGCTCCGCGGCGGCTCGCCCCTCGACACCGAGGGCGGACGCCGGCACCTGCCGGCCACCGGCCTGGCCGTCCTGGCCGCCGTCGTCGGCGGCTTCGGCCTGGCCTGCGGCCTGATCCACTTCTGCGTCAGCTTCGTCGTCGACAGGCTCATGGGCTGAACGCCCCGCTCTACCGCCTCCGGACCTCTCCGGGGGCGTTTTTATTGGCGGCGGGCGGCCGAACGGCCCGGCCTTGTCAAAGCGGCCCGCCGATGTTAACCTCTAGATGCGATCACTAAATAATCGATCAACGACCCAAGAGATCTACTCAAAAGAGGCGGCCGGATAATGACCGGAAAGAAGATCGGCGACAGCCGACCCGGCAGCCGCAGGGATATGCAGCGTTCGCCCGAATTCGACCAGGAATGGATCAACGCGGTGCTCAAGGAATATTTTCCCAAGGCCTGCAAGCCTGAAAGCGCGTCCGACGCGGACGCGTCGTTAGGTTTGGATCCAACGGCATCAAAGCGCGCCAACTAGCGGGCGCGCCGGGCACAACCGGCAGATCCTCGGAGAAGACCTCGCGGGTTCACGAGGTTTTTTATGTCCCCATTCTATCTGTTGCTGGCCGTGGTCTGCGGCGGCGCGGGCGTCGGCCTGGGCTACTTCATCCGCCAGCGGATCGTTAAAAAGAAGATCGATTCGGCCGAGGCCAACGCCGAACGGCTGCTTCAGGACGCCGAAGACAAGAAGCAGAAGGTCCTGCTCGAGGCCAAGGAAAAGGCCCTGCGGATGGCGGAGGAATCCAAGCGGGACGACGAGAACCGCCGCAAGGAGCTCCGCATCATCCAGAAAAAGCTGGAAACGCACGAGATCGACTTCCAGACCCGGATCAAGGAGCTCCAGCACAAGCAGGAGCAGATGATCGAGAAAAGCGAGAAGATCGAAAAGACCCGGGCCGAGGTCGAGAAGCTGAAGGACGACCAGGTCAAGAAGCTCGAGGCCGTGGCCGGCCTGACCAAGGAGGAGGCCAAGGACATCCTGATGAAGGAGGTCGAGGAGCTGATCCAGGACGAATTCACCAACCGGCTCCGCAAGCTGGAGCGCGTCCAATCCGACGAACTGGAGAAGAAGGCCAACAACATCCTGTCCAACGTGATCCAGCGCAACGCCGCCTCGCACGCCGTCGAGACGACGACGTCCTCGGTGCACCTGCCCAACGACGAGATGAAAGGCCGGATCATCGGCAAGGAGGGCCGCAACATCAAAGCCATCGAACAGCTGACCGGCACCGAGATCATCGTTGACGACACGCCGGAGGCCATCACCGTTTCCGGCTTCTCCCCCATCCGCCGCCAGGTGGCCAAGATCGCCCTGGAGAAGCTGATCCAGGACGGCCGCATCCAGCCGGCCAAGATCGAGGAGGCCGTGGAGAACGCCAAGAAGGACCTGGCCCTGGACATCAAGAAAGCCGGCGAGGACGCCCTCTACGAGGTCGGCGTGCCCCTGACCGCCTTCGACCCCAAGCTGATCCAGATCCTCGGCCGCCTCAAGTACCGGACAAGCTACGGCCAGAACGTCCTGCGCCACTCGATCGAGGTGGCCACCATCGCCGGCATGCTGGCCCAGGAGCTGCACGCCGACGTCACCGTCTGCAAGCGCGGCGGCCTGCTCCACGACATCGGCAAGGCCGTGGACCACGACGTCCAGGGCGCCCACCCGGAGATCGGCTACAACATCATGAAGAAGTTCAGCCTGCCGGAGGAGATCTGCTACCAGTCGCTCGGACATCACGAGGACAAGCCGAACACGCTCGAGGGCGTCATCGTCAAGACGGCCGACGCCATCTCCGGCGCCCGCCCCGGCGCCCGCAAGGAGACCTACGAGATGTACGTCCAGCGCCTCGAGGAACTGGAGAAGACGGCCACCAGCTTCCCGGGCGTCGAGAAAGCCTACGCCATCCAGGCCGGCCGCGAGGTCCGCGTCTTCGTCGAACCCAAGCAGATCGACGACTTCGGCGCCTTCCGCCTGGCCAAGGACATCGCCCAGAAGATCGAGTCCGAACTCAAGTACCCGGGCGAGGTCAAGATCACCGTCATCCGCGAGACGAGGGTCGTGGAATACGCCCGCTAGCGGCCGGGGTCGCGGCGGCACCAACCTATGTTCAAGGTCCTGGTCTTCGGCGACATCATGGGCCGGATCGGGCGGGAAGCCGTCAAACAGGCGCTTCCCGAGCTTAAGGAACGCCACTCCCCCGAC
>JBAIXY010000008.1:0-21311 GCA_037916205.1 Vicinamibacterales bacterium
AAGCCGTCGCGTGACGGCGCGGTTTCGGCGGGAGCGCGGATCGTTCCGGCCGGAAGAGGCTAGAAGTTTGATCGTCATTCCGCCAGCCGGGCGGAAGATGAGAAAACTTCTGGCTTTTCGTTTAACCCGCCTCGCCCAGAGCGAGCAACGGGACTAAGAGAGGCATATGAAATTCATAGTCGCTAAGAAACTCGAGATGTCGCAGAGGTTCCGCGCGGACGGCACGGTCGTCCCGGTGACCCTGCTTCAGGCCGATCCCTGCAAAGTGACGCAGGTCAAGACGCCTGACAAGGACGGCTATACCGCGGTCCAGATCGGCTGCGGCAGGGAAAAGCACCCGACCAAGGCTCTCCAGGGCCACCTCAAGAACGCCGGCGGAGTCTTCAAGACGCTCCGCGAGTTCTGCGTCGCCGACTCGGCCCCGTACAAGGTGGGCGAGGGCATCGATCTCGCCCAGTTCAAGGCCGGCGAGTTCGTCGAGGTCACCGGAATGTCCAAGGGCAAGGGTTTCCAGGGCGTGGTCAAGCGCCACCATTTCGCCGGCGGTCCCAAGACGCACGGCCAGAAGGACCAGCTCCGCATGCCGGGTTCGATCGGCGGCGGCGGCCGCAACTGCAAGGGCCACGTCATCAAAGGCATGCGCATGGGCGGCCATATGGGAACGGACCAGGTGACGGTCAAGAATTTGGAAGTGATCGAGGTCGACGCTGCGAAGGGCGTGCTGGCTCTCAAGGGAGCCGTGCCCGGCGCGCGGGGCTCGATCATTGTTGTTTCTGGCGGTTATGAGGCCCGCCAGTCCTGGAACTAGTATGCCGAAGCTCAAACTCTACAATTCTGAAGGCAAGGTCGTCGGCGAGAAGAAGCTGGACGACAAGGTTTTCGGCGTCAAACCGGTCGCCGAGGTCGTCCATGAGGTCGTGACCGGCCTCTTGGCCAGCGCCCGGAGCCCCTGGGCCCACACCAAAACCCGCGGCGAGGTCCGCGGCGGCGGCAAGAAGCCGTGGAAGCAGAAAGGCACCGGCCGGGCCCGCCAGGGTTCGACCAGGTCCCCGATCTGGGTCGGCGGCGGCATCACTTTCGGCCCGCGCAGCGAACGCGACTACGGCAAGAAGGTCAACCGCAAGATGAAGCGCCTGGCCACGGTCATGGCCCTCTCGGACAAGGCCGCCGGCGAACAGCTGGTGCTGGTCGAGGGGATCGCGGTCAAGGACGGCAAGACCCGCGAGGTCGCCGCTCTCGTCGGCAAGCTGCCGGTCAAGGGCAAGATCACCCTGGTCCAGGCCGGCCGCGACGACCTGCTGCAGCGCGCCTCCAGGAACCTGAAGAACGTCAATTTAGTGGGCGTCGGCAGCCTCGGGCTGCTCGACATCCTCCGGGCCGACTCCCTTCTCATGACGCCGGAAGCGGCGGAGAAGCTGGTGACGAAGTACGGTAAATCTTCCTGACGGATATGGGTATCTTCGGAAAAGCAAAGAAACAGAAGGGGGAGATCTCGCCGAAGCTGGCCAAGAAGGCCGAGCAGCCGGCGGAGGGATCCGCCAAGAAGCCCGAGGCCGCCGTCCGCGGTCCGCTGGCCAAGGAGAGCGCCGGACAGTCGCACCGCATCCTGGTCCGCCCGGTGTCCACCGAGAAAGCCAGCCGCCTGCAGGCCCTGGGCAAGTACGAATTCATCGTCGCCAAGGGCGCCAACAAGACGGAGGTTGCCCAGGCCGTCAGGGACCTCTACGGCGTCAAGCCGGTGTCGGTCCGCATGATCTCGGGCAAGGGCAAGTTCGTCCGCTTCGGCCGCTACACCGGCAAGGAGAAGGACTACAAGAAGGCCCTGATCACGCTCAAGGCCGGCGAATCCTTAACCGTGACGGAGGCCTAGCCATATGCCGATCAAGATGTACAAACCGGTGACCCTCGGGCGGCGCCTTTCCAGCGTCGACGCTTTCGAGGACATCACCAAGACCGAGCCCGAGAAGAAGCTGGTCTATCCCAAGCGGAAGACCGGCGGCCGCAACGCCCAGGGCAAGATCACCGTCCGCCACCGCGGCGGCGGCGCTGACCGCTTCGTCCGCATCGTCGATTTCAAGCGCGAAAAATATGACGTGCCCGCCAAGGTCGCGGCCATCGAGTACGACCCGGCCCGCGGCGCCCGTCTGGCCCTGCTGAACTACGCCGACGGCGAGAAGCGCTACATCGTCGCCCCGCTCGGCGTGACCGTCGGCGAGACGCTGGTCTCCTCCAAGAACGCGGTCGAGATCAAGGCCGGCAACCGGATGCCGCTCGAGAAGATCCCGGTCGGCCTCCAGGTCCACAGCATCGAACTCCATCCCGGCCTCGGCGGCTCGGTCGTCCGCGGCGCGGGCCTCGGCGCCCAGCTCATGGCCGTCGAGGGCGATTTCGCCACTCTCAAGCTGCCCTCCGGCGAGACCCGCCTCTTCCACAAGGAATGCATGGCCACGGTCGGCATGGTCGGCAACCCCGATCACCGCCTGATCCGCTGGGGCAAGGCCGGCCGCACCCGTCATCGCGGCCGCCGCCCGGAGGTCCGCGGCAAGGTCATGAACCCGGTCGATCACCCGCACGGCGGCGGCGAAGGCCAGCATCCGATCGGTTTGACGCACCCGAAGACCAAGTGGGGCAAGCCGGCGCTCGGCGTCAAGACCCGCGACAAGAAGAAGGCGTCCTGGAAATTCATCGTCACGCGACGCAAGTAATCCTATGTCACGCAGCCTCAAAAAAGGTCCGGCTCTGGACCCGAAGCTCCTGGCCAAGATCTCCAAGCTCAAGGCCGGCGACAAGACCGTGGTCAAGACCTGGTCCCGCTGGTCGGTGATCACTCCGGCGATGGTCGGTTTCGTCATCGGCGTCTACAACGGCAAGGTCCACGTTCCCGTGCTGATCGTCGAGAACATGGTCGGCCACAAGCTGGGCGAGTTCTCGCCCACCAGGAAGTTCGTCCGTCACGGCGGCAAGATGCAGAAGGAACTCGAGGCCAAGCGGGTCGTCGCCGAACAGGCGGCGGCCAAGGCGGCCCAGGCTCCGGCTGCGGCGGCGCCGGCGGCGAAGAAGTGATACGCCTATGGAAGTCATCGCTAAAGCCAGATACATCCGCATTTCGCCCCGCAAGGTCCGGCTCGTCGCCGATCTGGTCCGGGGACTGGATGTCGACAAGGCCCTGGCCCAGCTGCGGTTTTACCGCAAGGCCGCGGCCAAGCCGCTCATCAAGCTGATCGAATCCGGCGTGGCCAACGCCGAGCACAACTTCAAGCTGTCCGGCGGCCTGTTCATCAAGAAGATCACCGTCGACGGCGGCCCGGTGCTCAAGCGCTGGCGCGCCCGCGCTTTCGGCCGGGCGGCGCCCATCCGCAAGCGGAGCTCCCACATCAACCTGGTCCTGGAGGAACGCCAGGCCAAGGCGGCCCCGAAAGGTCTGAAGGCCGCGCTGCTCAAGCCGGCCGGCAAGTCTCCGGCGGCGACCGAACAGAAGAAAGCGGCGGAAGCGCCGAAGAAAGCCGCCAAGGCGGCTCCGGCCAAGAAGGCCGCGGCCAAGCCTAAGGCTAAGGAGTAAACGTATGGGTCAGAAAGTACATCCCAAAATATTCCGGACCGGCGTGATCTACCCTTGGAATTCCAAGTGGTTCGCCACGCGCGACTTTGCCAAGCTGCTCCGCGAGGACGTGGAGATCAAGAACTTCCTTTGGGCGAAGCTCAAGGAGAGTTCCGTCGATCACATCGAGATCGAGCGGACGGCCAGGGCGATCACCGTCACGGTCTTTTCCGCCAAGCCGGGCTTCATCATCGGCCGCGGCGGCACCGGCATCGAGGACCTGAAGAAGCAGCTGCGCGCCAAGCTGGGCAAGGCCAAGACCAAGGACAAGTTCAACCTGAACCTGAACGTCATCGAGGTCGGCAACCCGTCGCTTTCCTCCAACATCGTCATGCAGTCGATGATCGCCGACCTGGAGCGCCGCCTGCCCTTCCGCCGCGTGCTCAAGCAGCATCTGGACCGCGTGCAGAAGGCCGGAGCCAAAGGCGTCAAGCTGCAGGTCAAGGGCCGCCTGAACGGCGCCGAGATCGCGCGCGAGGAGAAGCTCGCCTGGGGCAGCGTGCCGCTGCAGAACCTGCGCGCCGACATCGATTACGCCTCCGGTTTCGCCCAGACGCTCATGGGCACGATCGGGGTCAAGGTCTGGATCTACCGCGGCGACGTTTTCGAGGGCGAGGCCCCCAAGATCCCCGCCGGCACGGCGTCCGAATCCCGGCCGCCGATGCGCCGCCGGCCGTTCCGCGCCGAGTCGCGCTGATCGCACGAATATGTTGTTACCAGCCAAAGTCAAACACCGGAAAATGCAGAAGGGCCGGGCCCGCAACAAGCGGATCGCCACCACCAAGATCGCGGTCAGTTTCGGCACCTACGGCCTCAAAGCTCTCGGTCCCGCCTGGGTCACTTCGCGGCAGATCGAGGCCGCCCGCCGGGCGATGACCCGCTTCATCAAGCGCGGCGGCAAGATCTGGATCAGGATCTTCCCGGACAAGCCGATCACCAACCACGGCAACGAGTCCGTGATGGGCGGCGGCAAGGGCGCGGTCGACCACTATGTCGCCGTCGTCCGGGCGGGAACGGTCCTCTTCGAGATGGACGGCGTCGACGAGGCGTCGGCCCGCGAGGCCATGGACCTGGCGGCCTACAAGCTGCCGATGAAGACGCAGTTCGTGAAGAAAGCCTAGCCCTGCGCCTATGACGATCAAGGAATTACGCGAAAAATCGGACGTCGAGCTCGACCGGCTGCTCGCCAGCCTGCGCAACAAGCTGCGCGAGCTGCGCTTCAAGGTCACGGCCAAACAGCTCGGCGGGGTGCGCCAGATCCGCGAGGCCAAGAAGGACATCGCCCGGATCCTCACCCTGAAGAAGCAGGGCCGGCCGGCCAAGCAGCCGGAGGCGGCCAAATAAGCGATCTCTCGAACACCTATGGCTGAGAAAAAATCACAACAGCGGGTCTTCCAGGGCGTGGTGGTCTCCGACAAGATGAAGAAGACCATCGTCGTCCGCGTGGACCGCAAGAAAGTTCATCCGAAGTACCTCAAGCAGTACCAGATGTCGAGCAAGTTCAAGGTGCACGACGAGAAAGGGGAGTATAAGACCGGTGACGTGGTGCGGTTCGTCGAGACGCGCCCGCTGTCCAAGGACAAGCGCTGGCGCGTGATCGGCAAGGTGACCGCCTGAAAGTTATGCTGCAACATCGCACAATGATGGCCGTGGCCGACAACACCGGAGCCAAGAAGCTCCAGGTGATCCGGGTCCTGGGCGGCTACCAGAAGCGCACCGCCGGCCTCGGCGACATCGTCACCGCCGTGGTCAAGGTCGCCGTGCCGCACAGTGCCGTGGCCAAGAGCCAGATCGTCCACGCGGTCATCGTCCGCTGCCGGAAAGAGACCCGCCGCAAGGACGGATCCTACGTCCGCTTCGACGAGAACGCCGCGGTGATCATCGACAAGAAGACCAAGGAACCCAAGGGCACGCGCATCTTCGGGCCGGTGGCCAGGGAGCTGCGGGCCCGGGGCTACGCCAAGATAATCTCGCTGGCCCCCGAGGTCGTCTAACGCCGCAATGGTATGAACATCAAGAAAGGAGACAACGTGAAGGTGATGACCGGCAAGGACAAGGGCAAGAGCGGCAAGGTCATCCAGGTCTTCCCCAAGCTGAACAAGGTCGCGGTCGAGGGCATCAACATCATGAAGAAGCACATCCGCACCCGCCAGCAGGGCCAGAAAGGCCAGAAGCTGGAGTTCGCCGCGCCGCTCGACGCCTCGAACGTCATGCTGGTCTGCCCGAAGTGCGCCAAGACGACGCGCGTCGGCATGAAGACCCTGAGCCAGCCGGGCGGCAAGGACCGCAAGGTCCGGGTCTGCAAGAAGTGCAAAGAAGCGATCGAATAGTCCGACTCCTATGGCTAAATCCAGTTTCCAAGCAACATTCGAAAAGCAGGTGGTGCCGGCGGTCAAGAAGGAGCTCGGGCTCAAGAACGACATGGCCGTCCCCAAGTTCGTCAAGGTCGTCGTCAACGTCGGCCTGAAGCAGGGCCTGAAGGACCCGAAGTTCATCGACGCCGCCGAGCGGACCCTCTCCCGGATCACCGGGCAGAAGCCGGTCAAGACGCTGGCCAAGAAGTCGATCTCCAACTTCAAGATCCGCCAGGGCATGGTCGTCGGCATGATGGCGACGCTCCGCGGCCCCCGGATGTTCGATTTCCTCAACAAGCTGGTCAACGTCACCCTGCCGCGCGTCCGCGATTTCCGCGGCCTGCCGCCCAAGTCGGTCGACGCCCACGGCAACCTGTCCATCGGCTTCCGCGAGTTCATCGCCTTTCCGGAGATCAGGCCCGAGGACACCGATTACATGCACGGCCTGGAGGTGGCGGTGGTCACCAGCGCCGGATCCAAAGACAAGGGGCTCGCCCTGCTCAAGGCCGCGGGCTTCCCGTTCAACCTTGACGTCAAATAAACGATTATGGCTACTGAAGGACAAATCGCCAAATCGAAGAGAAAGCCCAAGTTCTCCACCCGCATCGTCAGGCGGTGCTGGCGCTGCGGCCGGCAGCGCGGCTACATGCGCGACTTCCAGCTGTGCCGCATCTGCTTCCGCGAGCTCGCTAACCGGGGCGAAATTCCCGGACTGAGGAAAGGAGCATGGTGAACGGCTGTATTTCGCTGATCGCAGGCACGGTGTTCGAAGGAAGCACCGGCGGAAACGGACGCCGGGCTCGGGATCAGCGAGATGACGACCCATACCAACAACCACTATGACCGATCCAATCTCAGACATGCTCACCAGAATCCGGAATGCCTCGATGGTAGGCAAGCCGGAGGTCAAGGTGCCCTACTCCAAGCTGAAGATGGCCGTCGCCAAGATCCTGTCCGAGGAAGGCTACGTCGGGCCCATCGAGAAGCTGAGCGCCGGGCACGGCGAGCTGCGCATCGAACTCAAGTACGAAGGCGGCGAGCCGTTCATCCGCAGACTGCAGCGCGTCTCCACCCCCGGGCGGCGCGCCTACGCCGGCCACGGCGACCTGCCGCGGGTGCTCTCCGACCAGGGCATCGCCATCGTATCCACCTCCCAAGGCGTCATGACCAACAAGGAGGCGCGCAAGCGCCGGCTTGGCGGCGAGATCCTTGCGCTGGTGTATTGACCCATTGCCACTATGTCCCGCGTTGGAAAAAAATCACTGCAGATACCGGACGGAGTCGACATCAAGGTCGACGGCGCGGTCGTCCGCGTCAAGGGGCCGAAAGGCGAACTCTCGCTGGCCCTGCATCCGCACGTCAGCGTCAAGATCGAAGGCAAGGAGCTGACGGTCGACGTCACCGACCACGACGAGGTCAGGGACCAGGCTCTCTGGGGCCTGTTCCGCCGCCTGATCGGCAACATGGTCGCCGGCGTGACCAAGGGCTTCGAAAAGAAGCTGGAGATCAACGGCGTCGGCTTCAAGGCGGCCGTCCAGGGCAAGGTGCTCAAGCTGGAGGTCGGCTACTCCCACGACGTCGATTTCCCGATCCCGCCCGGCGTGAACATCGCCGTCGATAAGAACATCATCACTATCAGCGGCGTCGATAAGCAGTTCGTCGGCGAGGTCGCCGCCAGCATCCGCCGCGTCCGCAAGCCCGAACCCTACAAGGGTAAGGGGATCAAGTACGTCGACGAGGTCATTCACCGCAAGGCCGGCAAGGCGGCCAAGGCGGGCGCCGCCGCGGCGTAACGCGACCTGAGGAGAACAAGGATATGAACGACGCCAACAAACTCAAGCAACAGACCAGGGAGCGCCGCCGCCGGCGGATCCGCGCCAAGGTCGCCGGCACCGCCGAGCGGCCGCGGTTGTCCGTCTTCCGGAGCGACCGCCACATCTCGGCCCAGATCATCGATGATTCGGCGAGCAGGACGCTGGCCGCGGCCAGCGACGCCGCCATCGACAAGAAGGAACTGGCCAAGCTGTCCAAAGAGGGCGGCCGCAAGGCCAAGGTCGCCGTGGCTTTCGCGGTCGGCAAGCTGATCGCCGAGAAGGCCAAGAAGGCCGGCGTGACCAAGGTGGTCTTCGACCGCGGCGGTTTCGCTTACACCGGCCGGGTGGCCGCTCTGGCCGAGGGGGCCAGGGATAACGGCCTGCAATTTTAAGCGACACGCATATGATGATGAAGAAAGAAATGGGTCGCGGCCGCGGCCGGTTCGAGGAGCAGAAGGAGTTCGACCAGCGCATCCTGGACCTGGCCCGCGTCACCCGCGTGACCAAGGGCGGCAAGCGCATGCGTTTCCGCGCCTGCGTGATCATCGGCGACAAGAAAGGCCGCGTCGGCTTCGGCGTGACCAAGGGCGCCGACGTGTCGGCCAGCGTCAACAAGGCGGTCACCCAGGCCAAGAAGCGCCTGATCACCGTGCCGATCCAGAACGAGACCATCCCGTTCGCCGTCCAGACCAAGTTCGCGGCGGCCTCGGTGCTGATCAAGCCGGCTCCGAAAGGCACCGGCGTCAAGGCCGGCGGCGCCGTCCGCGTCGTCCTGGAACTGGCCGGCGTGCCGAACGCCGTGGCCAAGATCCTCGGCTCCAATAACAAGATCAACAACACCAAGGCCACGATCATGGCCCTGAAGCAGCTCCGGCGCGCCAAGCCGCAGGCCAAGGCGGAAAAGAAGCCGGCGGAAGCGGCCAACTAGCGCACCTCTCATATGTCCGTACTGTCGATGAACACGCTCAAACCGGCCCGGGGCGCCAAGCGGTACCCCAAGCGGGTCGGACGCGGCAACGCCTCGGGCAAGGGGACGTCCGCGGGCCGCGGCACCAAAGGCCAGAAGGCCAGGACCGGCGGCCGCAACAAGCTCAAGATGCTCGGCCTCAGGCGGCTGGTCATGTCCACGCCCAAACTGCGCGGCTTCAAGAGCCTGAAGGCGCCGGCCTCGGCGGTCAACCTCGGCGACCTCAATGAGGCATTCGCCGCGGGCGCCGTCGTGACGGCCAAGGCTCTGGCGCACAAGGGACTGGTCCCCGCCGGCTCCGGACGTGTTAAGATACTGGCTGGGGGCGACCTCAAGAAGAAACTGGTCATCGTCGGCTGCGGCGTTTCCGCCGCCGCCCGCGAAAAGATCACCGCCGCCGGCGGCGAGGTCCGCTGAGCGCGGACCGATAACCAACCGCTGCGGGCATCTTATGTGGGAAAAGATCCGTCAAATCTGGAAAACCGGCGACCTGCGCAACAGCATCCTGTTCGTGCTGGCCATGCTGGTCATCACCCGGGTCGCCGCGCACGTCCCGGTGCCCGGAGTTAACGCCCAGAACCTGCGCGACTTCTTCGCCTCCAACCAGCTCCTGGGGATGGTCAACATCTTCTCCGGCGGCTCGATGGAGAGTTTCTCGATCGTGGCGTTGGGCGTCGGCCCGTACATCACCTCCTCGATCATCTTCCAGCTTCTGGCCATGATCGTCCCGCGCCTGGAAGAGATGCAGAAGGAGGGCGAGGCCGGCCAGGCCAGGATCAACCAGTACACCCGCCTGCTGACCGTCCCGCTGGCCGCCCTGCAGGGCTACAGCATGCTGGCCCTCCTGCGCTCGTCGCAGCGGGGCATCATCGGCGAAATGACCCCGTTCCAGTCGTTCGTGATCATCCTGACCATGACGGCCGGCACCATGTTCCTGATGTGGATCGGCGAGCTCATCTCCGAGCGCAAGATCGGCAACGGCATCTCCATCCTGATCTTCGCCGGCATCGTCGCCAGGATCCCGACCCTGGTCCAGCAGGCCGCGGTCACTTTCGAGATGTCGCAGCTGATCAACTGGGCCGCTTATGCCGTGATCGGCGTGGTCACCATCGCCGGCGTGGTCTTCATCACCGAGGGCCAGCGCAACATCCAGGTCGTCTACGCCAAGCGGATGCGCGGCGCCAAGCTGTTCGGCGGCGTCGAGACCCACCTGCCGCTGCGCGTCAACATGGCCGGCGTCATCCCGATCATCTTCGCCATCTCGATCATCCTGATGCCGCCGATGCTCGGCCAGTTCTTCCTGCGCGCCAAGACCGCCTGGGTCGCCACGGCCGCCCAGAAGACCATCGCCCTGTTCCAGGACCAGTGGTTCTACGGCATCAGCTATTTCCTGCTGGTCTTCATCTTCACCTATTTCTACACCGCCGTCGTCTTCCATCCCGACCGCGTGGCCGAAAATCTGCAGAAGCAGGGCGGCTTCATCCCGGGCATCCGGCCCGGCCACCCGACGGCCGAGTACATCTCCAGGACGCTCAACAGGATCATCCCGGCCGGAGCCATCTTCCTGGCGGTCATCGCCGTCCTGCCGCTCGTCGTCCAGCAGATCACCGGCACCCAGGCCCTGGTCGTCGGCGGCACCGGCCTCCTGATCGTCGTTTCCGTGGTCATCGAGATCGTCAATCAGATCAACTCCCAGCTGACCATGCGGGAGTACGAAACGCTCTAGGAACGCCGGAACCATCGCTGAATATCCCAAAAAAGCGCGCGCCCGCGCTTTTTTTGGTATAATATGAACATGGGCTCCGATCTGAGGAAAATCAGCAAGGAGGAGATCAAGGAGATCACCTTTGGCATCGCGTCGCTTGACCAGCGCCAGCGGGAGCTGGTCCGCGACCGCCTCAACCGGCTGCATGACCGGGAGGGCGGCCAGATCGGCCGCCAGTCGCTCCATATGGAGCTGGTAAAGATGCGCGGCGCCTATGAGATCTCCGAGATCGACCGGCAAAACATCGAGGACGCCTTCTTCGGTTGAGACGCCGCCGGCAGGCGCGCCCGAACGGCCCGCCGGGCCGCCCTGGTTCGCTTTGGCGGTCGAGGCCGCTATCTTTTGCGGCGTCTTCGTCCTGACCGCGGCCGGGGTGCGCGCCGTGCCGCCGGAAGCGGCGGTCGCGCCCGTCGGCGCCGGTTCGGTCTGGTTCTTTCTGATGTCCTTCGCCGCGGCCTCGGTCCTGCTGGTACTGCTGGTAAGGACCAGACGCGGTTCGACGATCTTTTCCGCCCTGTTCCTGCTGACCGTGTTCTCGGGCATCGGCATCCTGTTCGGCCGGCTGCTCGGTCCGTCGGCCGCCGTCGTCTCCGTTTCGCTGTCGATCCTGGCCTATTACGCCAGCCGGACCGTCGGCGTGGCCGACCTGGTGATGACCTTGGGCATGGCCGGGGTCGCCGTGGTCCTGGGCGAGGGTTTCCGTCCGTCGGCCGTCGCCGTCATCCTGGCGATGCTCGCGGTCTACGACATCATCGCCGTCCTGGTCACCGGCCACATGGCCACGGCAGCGGCCGCCCTGATCCGCCGCGGCGTCGTCTTCGCCCTGATCGTTCCCGTCCGGCCGTCCGGGCTGCTCAAACGGGCGGACCAGGCCGTCCAGGGCCGCGAGTTCATGTTCCTGGGCACCGGCGACGCGGTCCTGCCGGCGCTGTTCCTGGCCTCGGTCGGCCGCAGCGAGCCCGTCCGCATGCTGCCGGTGGCCGCCGGCGCGCTGCTCGGTCTGGCGCTGACCAACGCCATTTTCTTTGCACAGCCAAAAATTAAGCCGATACCGGCCCTGCCGCCGATCGTTCTCGGAGCCGCGGCCGGATATCTCTTTTCTCTCTTATTCGTCTGAACGAAAGGTTATGTATAACATCATCATGATCGGGCCGCAGGGGTCGGGCAAAGGCACGCAGGGCGACAAGATCGCCGAGAAGCTGGGCATCCCGACCGTCTCGCTGGGCAAGCTCTTCCGCGCCGAGATCGAGCGCAACACCGGCCTGGGGCGGGATATCGTCAGTTACATCGAGCGCGGCGACATGGTGCCGGACGACCTGGTCGATCAGGTCATGTCCGAGCGCCTGGCCGAGGATGACGCGGCCGGCGGCGTCATTGTCGACGGTTTCCCGCGCAGCACGGCGCAGGCCGAGGTCCTCGACGAGATCTTCACCAAGCTCAACCGCCAGGTCACGCACGTCATCTATCTGGAGGTCAGCGACGCGGAGTCGATCCGGCGCCTTTCCGGCCGGCGGGTGTGCTCCAACCCGAACTGCGGGCTCACTTACCACGTCGAACTGAATCCGCCCAAGAAGGACCCGAACTTCTGCGACCGCTGCGGCAGCCCGCTCATGCAGCGCCAGGACGACACGCCCGATGCGATCAAGCGGCGGCTGGAGCTTTACCACAAGGAGACCGCGCCGGTGGTCGATTTCTACGCCAAGCGCGGCATCCTCTTCCGGATCAACGGCGAGCGGCCGATCGGCGAGGTCCAGGCGGCCATCTTCTCGGCGCTGGGCGTCTGAGGCGTTCCGGGCGGCGTTTGACGGTCCCGCGGCTTTGCGGTAAAAGTCAGGCGTCGCTCATTGCTAAAGTTCCGGAGGCAGCATGGAAAAGGCGAAGAAAACGCGCACCACGGTCAAGGCCGCAGATTTCGACGTCGTCATCGGGCTGACCGGCCTCAAGGCCGCCGGCAAGGATGTGCTGGCGGAGATGCTTGAGGGCCGGGGCTTCGGCATCCGGCGCTGTTCCGACGAGATCATCGAGGAGGCCAAGCGGCGCGGCATCGCCGAGCCGAGCTTCCAGCAGAAGATCGAGATCGGCAACTGGGGCCGCGATTCCGGCGACGGCGCCTTCTGGGCCAAGTGGGTCCTCGAGACCATGAAGTCCCGGGGCTGCCGGCTCGTCGTCATCAACGGCCTGCGCCATCCGGACGAGGTGGCCGGCCTCAGGCGCCTGCTCGGAGGCGTCTTCGTCATGGCCGGCATCGTGGCGCCGACCCCGGTCCGCGCCAAGCGCCTGCTCGACCGCCGGCGCGCCGGCGACCCGAAGAACATGGAGGAGTTCCTCCAGCTCGACGACGCCGACCGCGGCATCGGACAGCCGCCGCACGGCCAGCAGGTCGACCGGACGCTGGCCACCGTGCCTTTCGAGAACGTCTTCAACAACTGCGGCACTCTCGACGAGTACCGGGCCTGGGTCGAGGCGTTCGCCGACCGGCTGCTGGCCAAAAAGGGCTGACCAGCCGTTCACCGCAAGGGCCGCTCAGAGCGGCCTTTTTTCTTTCCAGAAAGCCGTTTTTGCTTTAAACTGACCTTTACGGTTCATATGATCTACCTCAAATCCAACGAAGAGATCGCCGTCATCCGCGAGGGCGGCCGCATCCTTTCGGCCATCCTGGCGGAACTCGCCGGACTGGTCCGGCCCGGCACCGACACCGCGGAACTGGAAGAACTGGCCCTGCGGCGGATGAAAGAGGCCGGCGGCGAGCCGGCGTTCAAAGGCTACCGGATCGAAGGCGTCCGCCGGGCTTTCCCGACGGCCCTTTGCGCCTCGATCAACCAGGAGGTGGTCCACGGCTTCGCCATCCCCGGCCGCCGGGTCGACGAAGGCGACCTGCTCAAGCTGGACATCGGACTGCACTACCGCGGCGGTTACACCGACATGGCCATGACCGTGCCGGTCGGCCGCGTTTCCGCCCCGGCGGAACGGCTGGTCCGCGTGACCAAGGAGTCGCTCAACGCCGGCCTGAAGAAGGTCCGCGCCGGCGGCTGGATCAGGGACATCGGCAAGGCGGTCGACGCCCGCGTCCGCCGCGACGGCTTCACCACGGTCAAGGCGCTCTGCGGCCACGGCGTCGGTCGCCAGGTGCACGAGGACCCGCAGATACCGAACTACCTGGACCGGTCGCTGGAGCCGGTGCGCATCGTCAAGGGCATGGTCCTGGCCATCGAGCCGATGGTCAACGCCGGCGGCGATGACGTGCACACGCTGGCCGACGAGTGGACCGTGGCCACGACCGACGGCAGCCTGTCGGCCCATTTCGAAGTGACCGTGGCCCTGACCGACGACGGGCCGGAGATCCTGACGCCGCAGCCCGGCGTCGAACTTGAATGACCGCCATGAAGCTCCTGGGAGTGGATTACGGGACGAAAAAGACCGGACTAGCGACCGCGGACACCGCCGTGCCGCTGGCTTTTCCGCTGCGCACGATCGAAGCGGTGACGCCGCAGGACGCCGCCAAGGCCGTGGCTGAAGCCGCCGCGGCCGAGGGCGCCGACCGCATCGTCGTCGGCGTGCCTTACCGCCTGTCCGGCGAGGACGAGCCGGGGGAGTCGCAGCGGGCCGTCGCCGCTGTCTTGGCCGCGCTGCGGCCGCTGACCGCGGTCACCGTCGAGACCGAAGATGAGCGGCTGTCCACGGCCGCCGCCGCCCGGCTGCTCCGGGAGGCCGGCGGTCCGAAACGCCGCGGCGCCGACGACGCGCTGGCGGCCGCGGCCATCCTCGAGACCTACATCGCCCGCCTGGGCCGCTCCGCCGCCTGACCTATGCCGACCTACCGCGACCGGGGCATCGTTCTGAAGATACGGCCGACGCGCGACGCCGACCGCCGCTACACCGTCTTCACCGAAAGCCACGGCAAGATCGACGTCCTGGCCGTGGGCACGCGCCGCGGCCGCAGCAAGATGTCGCCGCACATGGGCGGCCTGGGCGTGGTCGAACTGATGGTCGCCCGCGGCCGCCGGGCCGACCGGCTGGCCGGCGCCAGCCTGGCCCGCCCGTTCCGCGGCGTCATGGCCTCGCTGGCCAAGACGTCCATGACCCAGAGCTTCCTGCTGCTGGTCGACGCCCTGACCCGGCGGGAACTGCCGGAGGAGCGCATTTTTGCCCTGCTCTGCGAATTCCTGGAGGCCGTCGATCCGGCCCCCGAGCCGGCGCGGGCGGCGCGCCCGGCCGTCTTCGACGCCGCGGCGGTCAAGCTGCTGGACATCCTGGGCTTCGCCCCCGAACTCGGTTCCTGCGTCGCCTGCCGGCGGCCCCTGTCGCCGGCCGAGGACGACGTGGTCAGTGTGGTCCGCGGCGGGGCGGTCTGCCGCGCCTGCCGCGAACCGGCCAGCCTGACCCTGACCTCCGGCGGCTTGGAGACCCTGCGTCGGTTCCGCCGCGAGCCCCTGGCCGCTTTCGCCGCGGCCGAAGTTCCCGGCAGCGCCGGCGTCGGGCCGGTCACCGAGGCCCTCATCGGCTATCATTGCGAAGGCCGCTTGCCGGCCCTCAATTACCTGCGGGCCGTGGCCTGAGCGGCCATTCGGTCCCGCCTTGCCAAGTCCGGGCAAAATTGGCACCATATAGCGGTATTTGCCCCACCTTTTTTATGTTCGTCGAGATCAAGGACGCGCCCAAACACGTTGACGAAGAAGTGGAGATCCGCGGCTGGAACTACAACAGCCGGTCTTCGGGTTCGATCGCCTTCCTGCAGCTGCGCGACGGGACGGGCCGCATCCAGGCCGTGGTCTCGAAGAACGACGTGGCGGCCGAGAGCTGGGAGGCCGCCAGGTCCCTGACCATCGAGTCTTCGGTCATCGTCAAAGGCAAGGTCAAGAAGGACACGCGCTCGGCCTCCGGCGTCGAGCTGGCCGCGACCGAGGTCAAGACCGTCTCGCTGGCCGCCGAATACCCGATCGGCAAGAAGGAGCACGGACCGGATTTCCTGATGAACTACCGGCACCTCTGGATGCGCTCGCCGCGCCAGGAGGCCGTGCTCCGGGTCCGCGACGAGATCATCTTCGGCCTGCGCGAGTTCATGAAGGAGCGCGGCTTCGTCCTGACCGATTCGCCGATCTTCACGCCCAACGCCGTCGAGGGGACGACCGACCTGTTCGAGGTCAAGTATTTCGACGACAAGGCCTACCTCTCGCAGTCCGGCCAGCTCTATCTCGAGGCGACTTCGGCCGCGCTCGGCAAGACCTACTGTTTCGGCCCGGCCTTCCGTTCGGAGAAGTCCAAGACCCGCCGCCATCTGACCGAGTTCTGGATGCTCGAGGCCGAGGCCTCGTTCATGGACTGGAAGGAGAATATGCAGCTCCAGGAGGACATGACCGTCCACGTGGTCAGGCGCGTGCTCGACCGCTGCCGGACGGAACTGGCCGTTCTGGAGCGGGACGTCAAGCCGCTGGAAACGACCGCTCTGGGCAATTTCCCGCGCGTCCACTACGACGACGCCATCAAGCAGCTGCAGGGACTCGGATCGGACATCAAGCCCGGGGACGACCTCGGCGCCGATGACGAGACGATCCTGACCAAGCAGTACGACCGGCCGATCTTCATCCATCACTACCCGGTCTCGGTCAAGGCCTTCTACATGAAACCCGACCCGGACCAGCCCGACCGCGCCCTCAACGACGATATGCTGGCCCCCGAGGGCTACGGCGAGGTCATCGGCGGATCGCAACGCATCGACGACCTGGCTCTTCTCCTGAAGAGGATCGAAGAGCATAAGCTGCCCGCGGAGGCCTTCGACTGGTACCTGGACCTGCGCCGTTACGGGTCCGTACCGCACTCGGGCTTCGGCATCGGCGCCGAACGCACGGTGGCCTGGATCTGCGGCCTGGAGCACGTCCGCGAGACCATTCCTTTCGCCAGGATGCTCCACAGGCTGCGGCCGTAAGACGGAAATTTTGCTAAATTCAGCTGAAATATGCAGAGAGAGTATATCAGTGACATAGTCGGGAAAGCGGGGAGCGAGGTCACTGTCGCCGGCTGGGTGCACGCCCGGCGCGACATGGGCAAGATCATCTTCATCGACCTGCGCGACCGCACCGGCCTTTTGCAGGTGGTCTTCCTGCCCTCGAACAAGGAGCTGCTGGCCAAGGCCAACCAGCTGCGGCCCGAGTTCGTCGTGGCGCTGAAAGGCCAGATCAACGAGCGGCCGGAGAAGATGCGCAATCCGAAACTGCCGACCGGTTCGATCGAGATGGTCGCTTCCTCGCTCGAGATACTCAACGAGGCCAAAACGCCGCCTTTCGAGGTGGACAAGGACACGATGACCGTGAACGAGGAGCTGCGCCTCAAGTACCGCTACCTCGACCTCCGTAGCGAGCGGATGCGCCGCAACGTCATCCTGCGCGACGCCGTGACCTCGTCCTTCCGCGACTGGCTGCACCAGCGCCGCTTCCTGGAGATCGAGACGCCGGTCCTGACCAAGGGCACGCCCGAGGGCTCCCGCGAGTACATCGTCCCGTCGCGCGTCCACGCCGGCAAGTTCTACGTCCTGCCGCAGTCGCCGCAGCAGTTCAAGCAGCTGCTGATGGTCGCCGGAATCGAACGCTACTTCCAGGTGGCCCGCTGCTTCCGCGACGAGGACCAGCGCGGCGACCGCCAGCCGGAGTTCACCCAGCTCGACATGGAGATGTCCTTCATCGACCGCGAGGAGGAGATCATGTCCCTGGTCGAGGAGATGATCATCGCCGTGGTCGAGAAGGCCGCGCCGCACAAGCGCATCATGAAGAAGCCGTTCCCGCGGATGACCTACGCCGAGGCCATGTCCAAGTACGGCTCGGACAAGCCGGACCTGCGCGAGAACAAGAACGACCCGAACGAGCTGGCCTTCTGCTGGGTCGTGGACTTCCCGCTGTTCGAGTTCTCCGAATCCGAAGGCAAGATGGTCTCGGCCCACCATCCGTTCACCGCGCCGAAGGACGAGGACGCGGAGCTGCTGGCCAAGGAGCCGATGAAGGTCCGGGCTAAGGCCTACGACGTCGTGCTGAACGGCTACGAGGTCGGCGGCGGCAGCATCAGGATCCACAAGCGCGAACTGCAGAACCGCATCTTCGAGATCCTCGGACTGAAGCAGGAGGAGATCGCCGCGCGCTTCGGCCACATGCTCGAGGCTTTCGAGTTCGGGGCGCCGCCGCACGGCGGCCTGGCCGTCGGTTTCGACCGGCTGGTCATGCTCCTGGCCGACGAGCCGAACATCCGCGAGGTCATCGTTTTCCCCAAGACCGGCGACGCCCGAGACCCGATGATGGGCGCGCCGTCGGACCTGCCAGCCAGCCAGCTGGCCGAGGCCCATATCGACATCAGCCTTTGACCGGAAAGCCCCGCCGATCGGCGGGGCTTTTGGATTTGGCTCAATAAGGCCAAGATCAGCCCATCTAGCCGGCCGCCGCCCCGTCAGCCGTCGAGCCTTGATAAAACCGCGTCGTTGCGCCTCGTTTACTGGTGCGGTTCCCGCCTATTTCTGGTAAAGTGATAAGGCTAAAATTAACCGTTCGGCTATGCCATTGAACAAGAAGATCACCCTTCATCTGGGTAAAAAGAACATCAAATTCGACGTCGTCGAGCACAAGAAGGTCTTCACCGCCTACGACCTGGCCCAGACCCTCGGCGAAAAACTGGACTCGATCGCCAAGACCCTGCTGGTCGAGGCCGACCTGCCGTCCGTCGAGAAGAAAGGCAAGAATTATTTCGTCGTGGTCGTGCCCGCCTCGTATCGCGTCGAGCTGCAGAAGGTCAAGAAGGCGCTCAAGGCCAAGCGGGTCGCCCTGGCCCCCGAGAAGGTCATGGCCAAGCTGGGTATCGAGCCCGGCGCCCTGTCGCCGTTCGGCAGCCTGCGCGGCCTGGGTGTCGTGCTCGACAAGACCCTGCTCAAGACCAAGGAGGCCATCGTCGGCGCCGAGAGCTTCACCGAGTCGCTGCGCATGAAGGTCAAGGACCTGATGGCGCTGGAGAAGCCGGTGGTCGGAGCGATCGGCAAGAGGGCAGGGCTCAAGCTGCAGAAGAAGCCGGGCAAGCAGGCCAAGGCCAAGAAAGCTGCCAAGAAGCGCCCGACCCGCAAGGCCGGCAAGCGGCGCTAAGATGAGCTATGGCCTTCGCCGTCAGGCTGGAAAAATTCGAAGGCCCGCTGGACCTCCTGCTCGAACTCATCGAGCAGGAGAAGATGGACATTTCCCAGGTATCGCTGGCCAAGGTCACGGACAATTACCTGGCCTATCTCAACGAGCATCCGGACATCCCGCCGGAGGACCTGGCCGACTTCCTGGTCGTGGCCTCGCGGCTCCTGCTCATCAAGTCGCGCATCCTGCTGCCCTTCCTGAACGCCGGCGAGGAGCAGGCCGATGACCTGGAGTCCCAGCTCAAGATCTACAAGGAGTACCTCGACGCCTCGAAGGTCATCCAGGCGATGATCGGCAAGCGCCGTTTCCTGTTCGTCCATGAGAAGCTGCCCCACGTTGAGATCGGCTTCGCGCCGCCGGAGAAGCTCGGCACCGGCCAGATGGCCGATCTGTTCCGCGCCGTGCTCCAGCGGCTGGACCTGATCGTCCGGGTGCCGACGGCCATCATCGAGAAGACCGTTTCCATCCACGAGAAGATCAAGCACATCCAGGAGGTCATCGCCCGCGCTTCCAGCCTGAGTTTCCGGTCGCTGGTCATGAACGCCGAGTCGCGGATCGAGATAGTCGTCAGCTTCCTGGCGCTCCTCGAACTGGTCAAAGAGAGGTCGGTCAGCGTCACCCAGGACAAGCTGTTCGACGATATCGTCATCAATAAGATCGACGCCGTACCGGCGTGACACAGCCTATGCTCAGCCAGAAGATCGAAAGCATCCTGTTCGTGGCCGCGCGGCCGATGAGCCTGAAGAAGCTCGCCGAGGTCTGCGGCGCCGACAAGGAAGAGGTGGCCAAGGCGGTCGAGGAGATCGCCGCCGTCTACAACCGCGACGAGCGCGGCGTGCGCATCCTCAGGAACGGCAGCGACGTGCAGATGTCCACGGCGCCGGCCTGCTCGAAGCTGGTCCAGGATTTCCTCAAGGACGAGACCACCGGCGAGCTGACCAAGCCGTCGCTCGAGACGCTGACCATCGTCGCTTACCGCGGCCCCATTTCCAAGCCGGAGCTGGAACAGATCCGCGGCGTCAACTGCAGCCTGATCCTGCGCAACCTGATGCTCCGCGGCCTGGTCGAGGCTGTCGGCGAGACCGACAACGCGCCCGCCAGCTATCGCGTGACCATGGATTTCGTGCGTTTCCTGGGAGTGTCCAGCGTCGAGGAGCTGCCCGAGTACGACAAGCTGCGCTCGCACGAGAATGTCGTCCGCATCCTGGAGATGGCCCAGCAGCCCGCCGCGGGCCAGGCGGCCGCCGGGACCGCCGGCGAGTCCGGCGCGGCTGCGCCCGCCGTTTCGGAGCCGGAAAAGTCCTCCGCGGAACCAGCCTGATCCGATCGCCATGTTCTCCCTGATCGCCGCCCTCACTTTTTATCTAGCTTTCTCGCCGGTCCAGCCGGCGCTTTCGGTCAGCGATTACCTGCCGCGCCAGATCCTGTCGCACCTGCCGCTCGCCGCGGCCCGGGAGACGCCGCTGCCGCGCGCCCCGGTCAAGAGGGACCCGGCCAACCTGGGCGTGGACACCGTTTCCCGTTCCGCCATCGTCGTCGACTGGAGGAGCGGCGCCGTGCTGTTCGAGAAGAACGCCGACGCGCCGCAGTCCATCGCCTCGATCAGCAAGCTGATGTCCGCCCTGGTGGTCCTGTCCCGCGGGCCGCGCTGGGACGACAAGCTGGAGATCACCAGTGGCGACGTCCGCGGCGGAAACATTCCGATGATCATCCCGGGCGAGGAAGTCTCCGTCACCGACCTGTTCAACCTGAGTCTGGTCGCCTCGGACAACGACGCCACGGCGGCGCTGGCCAGGTCCACCGGCCTGACCGAGACGGGGTTCGTCCAGGAGATGAACCGCCAGGCCGCCGCTCTCGGCATGACGGGGGCCAGTTTCGTCGATCCGACCGGCCTCGACCCGCGCAACCAGGCCACGGCCAGGGACGTCGCCCTGCTGGTCAAGCGGGCCATGTCCGACCCCGATATCGGCCGGGTCGTCAAACAGCACGAGTATTCCTTCTCGGTCGCCGGCGGTCCGGCCCGCCGGGCCGTGAGCACTGACCAGCTCCTCGGCAGCTTTCTGACCAAACAGCCTTACGAGTTCCTCGGCGGCAAGACCGGCTATCTGGAAGAGGCGGGCTACTGCTTCGGCGCGGCCGCCCAGAATGGCGACGGCAACCGGGTCGTGGCCGTAGTCCTGGGAGCGCCGGCCAAGGAGGACCGTTTCCGCGAGGTCAAAAGCCTGATCCACTGGGCCTTCGAATCCCACGACTGGCCGCCCGCGGGCACTGCCCGGCGGTAAGACGGCGTCAGGCGAGAGGCGAGCTTATGCGCATCGGCATCGACTGCAGGACAATGCTGGATTGGCGTCACGCCGGCGAATCGGCCGGCATCGGCCACTACACGTACTACCTGGTCAAGCACTTGCTCCGCGAGGACAAGGAGAACGAGTACGTGCTTTTTCTCGACAAGAATTCGCCCAAGGGCCTGCGCCAGGAGATCATGGGCGGCAGCAAGCGGGTCTCGGCCCGCAACTTCCCGTTCCAGGCCTTCCGCCGCTGCCTGCCGTTCATCTACAGCCACATGGTCATCTCGGGCATCTTCGAGAAGGCCAAGCTGGACCTGCTGCACGCGCCGGCCAACTCCCTGCCGCTCTTCTACCGCGGGCCGTCGGTCGTGACCG
>JBAIXY010000009.1:0-1793 GCA_037916205.1 Vicinamibacterales bacterium
AGGAAAGTTTCTTCCACCCACACGTTTGTCTTGGACTCGGGCGCTGGCGCGCCACCCGCGCCGGAACGAGGAACCCGCGACGTGCGGGTTCGTCGGCGCGGTCGGCCGACCACGCGCTCCCGGGAGCAACCTCCAGACCGGGTAACCGGCATCTGAGGGGCGGTCGGCTGGCGCCAACGGCGTCGAGCGGACCGGGAATCGGGCGGACCGCAAGGCGGTACGTCCGATGAGAGCCTCTGCAGGGGCGCTCGTGCGGTTGATCACCGCATTCTCCCCAGGCCACCCCGATTTCCTACTTCGGGGCAGGGTCCAAGGCATTTTCTTCTCGGGGCCGGTCCCCGAGCGCCGGCGGCCGGCGAAAGGACGGCGTCCGTTCCTCTCCGCTGAGACGACGGACGTCCGTCCAGCCGACCAATTCCGTCAGGGCTTGAAATATCGACAGAATTGATTCAACCTACGGATAAGATACTTTCAGGGCGGGTGAGCACGGGCTTTCCCGCCCTTCATCATCTTCCGCGTCTGCCGCCGCAGGCGCGCCTCATCGAGCCGATCACCTGCGGGCGGTCGCCTCGACCGGGCCGAGTACCTTCGATCTGAAAGGAGTCTTCGATGAAAAAAGATGACGATGACCTTCGTCACGACCGGGAGGACAAGGAGCGCTGGCCGGAGAAAACCGACTTCGCCAAGCGACTCACGGCCGAGGGGCTCGACTGCGTCAATTGCCTGACGCCGGAGCAATCCGAGGCCAATCTCGGGCACGAACGGGCCGATGCCGTCGCCGGGCTGCTAGCCAAGCGCTGGCGTCGCGTCTACGAAATCAAGAAGGAGATGGGCCTGCTCACCCCCTTCGAGGTCGCCGCCCTCGCGGCCATCGAGGAACTCTGCGAGTTCCAGCTGCCCGAGGTGCAGGACGACATCTGGGCGAAACTGCACGGCGATCCCGTCTGCTTCCGCCCGGCCTATCTGCTCCGATCGGACTGCAACCTCGAGTACACGCTGAACGGACAGACGCCCTCCCACGTCTACTACCGCGGGGAAGCCAGGGAAATCGAATGCTTCCCGGCCATCAACTGCGGCAGCGACTTCGACTGACGGCATCTTCCTCACTTCCGCCCCCAAAGGGCGGCTTTTTTTTATCGGATTGACAATCCTCGGCGGCAGGCGCTAAATGTAAGCGCTTTTCATCAGGAGGTAGATGATGCTGACGGCAACCATCATCAGGATGAAAAAGTCGGGCAAAATCTACGTGCGTATTTCGCCCGGCAATAAGCCCGATTCCAAGCCTGATTCGGAGGTCGAGGTCCTGGAAATCCTTCAGGGCCACGATCGCAACGAGCTGAAGGAGCGGGCGGAAAAGTACGTGACCGAAGAGCTCGGAGAGACAGTCGGTTAGACTTTCTGGCGCCAATCTGGCGCCTTTTTCATATGAAAAAAGCCGCCCGGCTTGGGCGGCCGCTTCATCTGCTTACCGCTTTTACAACGACAGTCGGCCCTGAGCGACCCGCTGCTCGCCGAAAATCTTCACCTCGCCGAACTCTCCGTCATATCCGGGCCTGATGGTCAACTGGCCGGCGCGCGTCTTGGCCACGGCTTCGGCTACGCGGCCGGTAGAGGCCCGGGCGATGTCTTCGAGCGGCGCGTCGATCAAGACGTCGAACTCCGGTCCGATGGCGGCAAGAAGCTTGCGGTACTCGGCGAAGACGGCCTTCGACGCCCGACCCCTGTCCAACGCCTCACCGATGACTTCCTCGAGGGGCACGATGCGCTTGAAAGGCACCGCGGTCTCTGGTTCC
>JBAIXY010000010.1:0-2989 GCA_037916205.1 Vicinamibacterales bacterium
AAAAAACACCGCGGTCAGGCGACCGCGGTCATTTCATTTGTCCTCCGGCAGGAGGCGGCAGTAGCAGCCGATGTTATTGGTGAAGTCGTAGACGGCCACGCGGAGCCGCTCGACCTTGCCGTCCTCCCGGTACATCGTGACCGGGTAGGTCTTGCCGGCGCACTTGTCGGCGCACTTGTCTTTCCAGTTGACGGTGGTCTCGCGCTCGGCGGCGAAGGCCGTGGCCAGGCAGCCGGAGAAGACCATCGGCAGGAGGCAAAGAACCAACAGGGAGATCAGGCGGCGTGAGGTAGAACTCATTCCATTACCCTCCGAAGGACCTGGCCGGAGCCTAGCAGAAACAGGGGAAAAGTCAACCCCCGCCGGTGTCCGGCCGGGCTTGTGTTTTGGCGGCCAACGGGGCTAATCTGTCAGAGCCCTTTCCACAAGGAGGCGGCCGTGTTCGTCCCCATACCGCTGAATGATTTCGAGTCGCGCACCGGCTTGCGGCTCCGCGACCTGTGCCCGGCCTGGCAGCCGGATGATACCAAGGTGGTCTCGCTCCGCGACATCGTCGTGGTCAATAGCGTCCAGGCCATGCCCGTGGACTACCTGTCCCGGCTGCTCGACGGCGTCAGCCTGGAAGGCGATCCGCTGGCCCGGCCGTTCCGGGGCTGCAGGGTCGATCTCCTGCGCCTCGACCCGGAGATCCTCCGGGTCAGCCAGACCTTCATCGAGCGGGACAAGTACCGCGCCCTGGTCGAGAACTTCCCTAACTTCTTCGGGGATTTCTGCCTGACCCGCGGCATCGCCAAGATGACGGCCATCATCGTCACCGGCGTCCTGGCCGACGGCTCGATGGGCGTGGCCCATTACCTGCCGCCGGTCGTCGAGGAGCACGGCGGCGAACTCTTCCTGCTCGACGGTACGCACCGGAACTACCTGATCCGGGCGGCCGGCACGACCATCGAGTCGGTGGTCATCCGGGGCGTCAAGGCGGAGTTCCCCTGCCGGCCGCATTGGTGGGCGGGCGTGCAGCCGGTGGACGCCAAGCCGCCGCGCGACCAGCGCTTCCACGGCCTGGTCAAGGAGCTCTTTCGGGACCTCAAGAACATCGGCATCGACGGCTAGGCGTCATGCCTGAACCGACCTTTCCCGGACCGCCCGCGCGGCCCGGATTTTTTTTCACCTTGACCGCGCTCCCGCCGGTGCTATCCTTTAGCCTATGATAGCGAGCGGCTTCATCACGACCACGACGACCACGACCACGCCTCAGGCGGGGTAGTTGCCGTGCTCGAAGCCGACGACCAGCCCCGCCCCGAAGGCGGGCCTTTTCTTTAAGGCCTGCCGGCGCCGGCCGGTTGCCGCCCGAAGCCGATTCCGGTATCCTATAACAGAATTTTTCCGCCCGGCGGGGGACGATGTCGCGCTCCCGTTTCCGCGGTTTTCCGCAGCCCCGGCTGCCGAAAAAGCGACCGCTACTAAGGCAGCCGCGCTGACCCAGCGTCAGCCTAACCAAGTTCAGGCTTGTCTATGCCTGCCGTTAAACCACAGGATTTCACCAAGGTCGACACCATGCGCCACTCGGCGGCGCACGTGCTGGCCGCGGCCGTCCAGGAACTCTACCCGGAGGCCAAATTCGGCGTCGGCCCCGTCATCGAGAACGGGTTCTACTACGATATCGACCTGCCGAAGCCGCTGACCCCGCTCGACCTGCAGAAGATCGAGAAGCGGATGGAAAAGATCATCCAGCGCAACCTGCCGTTCGTCCGAGAGGAGCTGCCGATCGACCAGGCCATCGAGTTATTCAAGAAGATCAACCAGCCCTACAAGGTCGAGCTGCTGGAGGCCCTCAAGGCCAAGGGTTCGACCAAGGTCACCGCCGAGGAAGCGGGCGACATCGATGTCGGCGCGACCACGGCCTCGATCTACAAGACCGGCAATTTCGTCGACCTCTGCCGCGGTCCTCACGTCGCATCGAGCAAGGAGGTCGGCGTGGTCAAGATCAAGAGCGTCGCCGGCGCCTACTGGCGCGGCAACGAGAAGAACCCGATGCTCCAGCGCGTCTACGGCTACGCCTTCCCGACCCAGAACGAACTGGCCGAGTACCTGAAGATGCTCGAGGAGGCCGAGAAGCGCGACCATCGCCGCCTGGGCAAGGAACTGAAGCTGTTCTCGTTCAGCGACCTGGTCGGTCCGGGTCTGCCTTTGTGGCTGCCGAACGGCGCTGTCCTGACCGAAGAGCTGGAGAAGCTGGCCAAGGAGACCGAGTTCAAGGCCGGCTACTGCCGCGTCCGGACGCCGCACGTGGCCAAGGAGATCATGTACAAGACCTCCGGCCACCTGCCGTACTACGCGGACAGCATGTTCCCGCCGATGACGATGAAAGAGGAGAGCGGCGAGACCATCTACTACCTCAAGGCGATGAACTGCCCGCACCACCACCAGATCTACGCCGCCGAGCCCCGCAGCTACCGCGACCTGCCGCTGCGTCTGGCCGAGTACGGCACCTGCTACCGGTACGAGCAGAGCGGCGAGTTGATGGGCCTGATGCGCGTCCGGTCGATGAACATGAACGACGCCCACATCTACTGCACGCCGGAGCAGTTCGCCGCCGAGTTCAAGGCCGTCAATGCCATGTACCTGGCCTACTTCAAGCTGTTCGGCCTCAAGAAGTACGTCATGCGCTTCTCGACCCACGACCCGCGCGAACTGGGCAAGAAGTTCATCGACGACGCGGCCCTCTGGAAGAAGACCGAGGACCTGGTGCGCCAGACCCTGATCGACCAGAAGATCAATTACGTCGAAGTGCCCAATGAGGCGGCCTTCTACGGCCCGAAGATCGACGTCCAGGTCTGGAGCTCCATCGGCCGCGAGTTCACGATCGCCACCAATCAGGTCGACTTCGCCGTGCCCGGCCGCTTCGGCCTGACCTACGTGGACAAGGACGGAGCCGAAAAGACCCCGCTCTGCATCCATCGGGCGCCGCTCGGCACGCACGAGCGTTTCA
>JBAIXY010000011.1:0-10007 GCA_037916205.1 Vicinamibacterales bacterium
GCCAGCGCAGGCCGTCGTCGGTGCTCCGATACAGGATGGCGTGGTTCTCCGAGTGCTGGGTGGCGTAGAGAGTGCCGGCCTCGTCGTCGGCGATGGTCCAGAACGTGCCGGGAAGACTGCTGGCCACTAGCCGCCAATCCACGCCGTTCTCCGAACGGTATAGCGACCCCGGATTATCGAACTGGGCGTAGACGCGGCCGCGGCTGTCCGCCTGAAGGAAAATGTCGCCCGGCCGATCGTTCTCCGACAGGACCCGGGCCAGGTCGCCCTTGTCGTTCAGTTTCCAGACCGACCGCATGCCGTCGGGCTCGACCACGGCCATGAACAGGTTGCCGTACTTGACCTGGTACCAGACGCGCACGATGTCGCCGATCGGCGGATCGAAAGTCACCGGGTGAAGCCCCTGAGCGTTGACCGAGCCGATGGTGAACGGCGGTTTGGGCGGCGGGGGCGGTGGCGGCGGGACCTCCGGCGTCGGAACGAGCGGCGGGGCATTGACCGGAGCGTTGACCGCCGGCGCCGGGGCCGGAACGGCGGGCTGCGCGGCGACCGGGGGCTTGGCAGGCGGCGCTGTCGGCCGGGCCGGCATGAACGCCGACCGGAAGATATATAAGGATGCCGCCACGGCGATCAGCGCGGCGACAGCGGCAAAAACGATGGCGCGGCTCTTCATGGTCATGATCAGTCCCTGCAGCTACAGCTTACCACAGACGAACCCTGAACTCATGTCCCGTTATACACGCGGTCGAGCAGCCGGTCCAGGAACTTGAAGTCTTCCGGCCCGTACTCGCCCTTCAGCAATTCGGCGACCCGCTCCCGCGGCACCCCCTTGGCGCGCAGGTACTGGAATTGCCTGCCGAAAGCGTGTTCCTCCACTTTGTTGTTGGGGTAGGTCCCGACGTCGAGGTCGGCAAAGGCCTTTTCCTCCGACTCGGCAGCGTATCGGCCGCCGACGTCCCTGCCTCGCGGGATGTGGCCGAGCTCGTGGGTCATCCAGGCGACCTCGTCCTGTTTTTCCTTGGACGGATCGTTCAGGTACCCCTCGCGGACCAGGATCAGATCGCGGTCGGCCGACGACTCGGAGGGCTGCGAGCCTTTGACCCAGAGACGATCGGGCACCACGGCGATCATCGTATCGGCCAGTCGCGGATCGTTCATGAACTTGAACTGATCGGCGTACTCGCCGGTCAGGCCGCCGGCGGTCTCGAAGCGCAGGCTCTCGACATCCTGGTCGGACCTGAGCTCCAGGTAGGCGGCCAGATGCCGTTTCAATCCGGTCATCCGTTCCGCGCGCGCCGCTTCGGCGTCCTCCCGCTGCCGCCTTTCCGCCGCCTCGTTCGGCGCGATCGGTCCGGGACCATGTTCCGGGTTCATATCGTCATTTCGGTCTTAAGTAGACCACGTCGGTCTTGCCGTCGGTGAAGAAGACATCGCCGGCCTGGTTGCGTCCCATGGTCGGGTCGACCAGCTGGTATTGCCGCACGATCTCGACGTCGCCGGTCCGGGACAGGTCGGAAGCGACCTTGTCCCTGGTCTTGTCCACCGCCGGATCGATGGTGTGCACGGGCAGGATGACGGCCGAACCCGCCCTCACGCCTTCGTCGAAATGGGCGGTGGCGAACCAGACCCTCCGGCCGTCGTTCAGCGCGAACGGCGTGAACCAGAAATGGATGTGGTTGCGCTCGCGGACGGTGTTGGCCGGCGTCGACTGCTCGTAGGCGAAATCATTCGGCAGGCTGTTCCAGAAACTCGGTACCCCTGGCGCCTGCGGATAGGGCCGGTCGAGCAGGCTGGACGTCGTCAGCTTCCAGACCGAGGCCGGCGTCACCGGATCGGTCGGCAGCCAGCCGGCGTCCCGGAAAGCCCGGTCCAGACCGTCCCTCGTGCCGACGACGATGACGTTGATCGGCTCCATCTCCTCGCCCGTCAGCGTTTCGCTCGTCCGCGGAAGCTGGGCGAAGAGTCCGGCCGGGATGTCGTTCAGGGTGATGGCGATGCTGGGCTGCTCGAAACTCGGACCGGCCTTCAGCGGATGGCTGAAGCAGAACAGGACGATGAAGGCCAGCCAGGCAATGGCCAGGACCGAACCCAGGAGCGCGACCGACCGGCGCCGGAAATGGGATTCGAAAACGCCGATCGGCCCGAAGCGGCGCCGGATCTCCAGGGCGGTGATGACGGCGGCCAGCCAGGCAGCGCCGGCGGTCAGGCTCGCGAGCACGTCGGACGGCCAGTGCGCTCCCAGATAGAGGCGCGAAAAACCGATGATGACGGCCAGGATCGCGGCGCCGGCTATGGCCGGGATCCTCACGGCGCGGCGGCGGGTCGCCCGCCAGAAGAAATAGGCCAGCATTCCGTAAAAAACGACGGCGACGAAGACATGATTGCTGGGGAAGCTGTAGCCGGTCTCCGGGACCAGGGCGTTGACGAGCGGCGGACGCGGCCGGCGGAAAAGCAACTTGACCCCGAAAACGAACAGCTCGCCGCCGGACAAGGCGATGGCGAAGGCGGCGAGGTAGCGCCAACGGCGAAGCGCGCCGAGGAAAGCGCCGGCCGCGAGCGCGCCCGCCAGAACCACCTGCCAGCCGCCCAGATAGGTCGCGTATAGCATCACCTGACTGAAAGCCGGCGTCCGGAACAGCTGGAGCAGGTTGAGCAGGCGGTAATCGGCCAGATAAATCGCCTCCTGGGCGACCAGGTCCTGGGTCACGCCGAGGAAAAGCCAAGTGAAAAAGACCACGACGGCCAGACCGATGGTCAGGTACAGTCCGAACTTCTCGTCGGGTGACAATCGGCGGCGGACGAAGCTCGTCACGCGCGGATGGCGCTCGCGCCAGCGCCGAAGCTCGGGGTCCTCGCGGATCCCTTTCCAGATCGAATGCAGAAGTGATCTTATCAGCCGGATCATTGTTCAGAGTGTGTCATTTCCCGCCGGCCAGATATTCCAGCAGGACCACGGCGTCATTATACCGCTCTTCCCGGGCGGCATAGATGAGGGTGGTCCGACGCCGGGCGGCCAGGCGGCGCAGCGGCTCAAGCGCGGCCGCGTTCTTCGCCAGTTCGCGCCGGTAGCGGCGGCGGAACTCGGACCATTTCGCGGGATCATGGCCGAACCACTTGCGAAGGGCGGGGCTGGGCGCGATCTCTTTCATCCAAACGTCGACACGCGCCGCTCGCTTGCTCAGGCCCCGCGGCCAGAGCCGGTCGATGAGGACGCGCGTTCCGTCGGCCTTCGCCGCCGGCTCATAGACGCGTTTGATCTTCAGCATATTCGGTCGCGCTCAATGCGCCGCCGCGCGGACGCGATAAATGACGCCGGCCTTGTCGTCGGCGACGAACAGCGTGCCGTCGGGCTCGGCCAGCAGGCCCGTCGGACGGCCGAGGGCGCTGCCGTCGGGCCGCAGCCAGCCGGTGATGAAGTCATCGGTCCGGAGCGGCTGGCCGGCGGCATCAAGGCTTATCCTGACCACCTTATAACCGGTCGGCACCGAGCGGTTCCAGGATCCGTGGTAGGCCACGAACAGGTCACCGGCGTAATCGGCCGGCCAGCCGGGACCGGCGGCGAAAGCCAGTCCCAGCGGCGCCGAATGCGCCGGGATGTCAACACGCGCCGGCGTCTCGAACGGCTCCATGCAAGGGTTGCGGATGTAGACGTTCTTGTCGAAGTCGGTGTCGTGTATGTTCTGTCCGTAGCAGATCGGCCAGCCGTAATCCTTTCCTTCCTCGATGACATTGACCTCGTCGGGCGGCAAGTTGTCTCCCAGCCAGTCGCGGCCCATCTCCGTGGCCCAGACCTCGGCCGTCCCCGGCCTGATCGTCTGAAAGACGGAATTGCGCAGCCCGCTGGCGTACTCTTTCAGGGGCCCGCCGTCGGCGCCGATGACCAGGATCTTGGCGCGGCGCCAGTCCTTCTCGATGCAGACGTTGCAGGTCGAGCCGACGGCGACCAGCAGCCGGTCATCATTGGGCGGCGGCAGGAACAGCAGCGACCTGGTGACATGGTTGCCGCCGGTCGGCAGATCGGCCAGTTTGACGGGGTTCGAGGCTTTGAGCGACGCCGCGTCGTAATCGAAGACGGTAAGCGCGTCGTACTGGGCGACATAAAGACGGCATTTACCGGAGGCGCAGCGGAAGGCCAGACCGTGCGGCCCGTTCAGCCCTTCGGCGACGACCGTCGTTCCGGCCCGGCCCGTATTCTTGTCGACCGGCAGGGCCAGTACCTGTCCTCGTCCGGGTACGCTGACCAGCAGGACGCCGTTCGGATCGGCCGCCAGAACCCGCGGATCGCCCAGGTCCTTGGCGAAGACATCGACCGCGAAACCCGACGGCAGGCTGAGCGGCCCGTCGCTTTGACCGAGAAGTACCGAGATGTCCTGCGGAGCCGGGGCCAGGGCCGGCTTCAGGGCTTGCGAACCTCGGTAATACAGCGCCCCCGCCAGTATCACCGCGACAACCACCGCGGCCACCCCGGTCGCGACGGCGATCGGTCCGATCCTGGCCTTGCCGATATTTTTAAGCATACCTATGAGGATTTTGACGCCTTAAGTATACCAGCATGGCGTCGGGTACCGGAAGCCGGCAGACGGGCGGCGTGATATAATAAGAATAATAATGCGCTTTCGCGATCGGCTATGGAGGTTAAAAAAAGTTCACGGGCGGCTGCGTCGGCCAGCGGAAGAATGCCCGTCCTGTTCGTCGGCCACGGCAATCCGATGAACGCCATCGAGGACAACCGCTTCGTCCGCGCCTGGCGAGAGGCCGGCCGGAAACTGCCCCGCCCCAAGGCCATCCTGTGCGTTTCGGCCCACTGGTTCGTGCGCGGCTCCTGGGTCCACGGCGCGGCCCGGCCCCGGACCATCTACGATTTCTACGGTTTCCCGCCCGAACTTTACGAACAGCGCTATGACTGTCCGGGCGCTCCGGAACTGGCCAAACACGTCCGGGACCTGCTGAAAGGCGCGCGCGTCGGCTGGGACCTGGATTGGGGCGTCGACCATGGGACCTGGGTGCCGCTGATGCACCTCTTCCCGGAGGCCGACGTGCCGGTCTTCCAGCTGAGCTTGGATTACACCAAGCCGTCGCGCGCTCACTACGAGCTCGGACGGCTGCTGGCTCCCCTGCGGCGCGAGGGCGTGATGATCGTCGGAAGCGGCAATATCCCGCACAACCTCGGCATGTTCAAGTACGACCGGGACGCCAAACCCTATGCCTGGGCCGCCAGGTTCGATGAAAAGGTAAAGGAACTGGTCCTGGCCCGCGACCACGAGGCCCTGATCGAATACGAAAAACTCGGACGCGACGCCGAACTGTCCGTGCCGACCCCCGATCACTACTGGCCGCTGCTCTACGCGCTCGCGCTTCAGGAAGCCGACGAGAACGTCGAGTTCTTCGTCGAAGGCATCGCCCACGGCAGCGTTTCCATGCGGGCGCTGAGGATCGGCTGAACCGGCGGACCGCAAAAACGGGGCCGCGGCCCCGTTTTTCATTTCCGAATGCAGAGGGTCTGCCGCGCCCGCTTCAACGGATGCCGCTGTCGCAGGTCACGGTCACGGGGGCGAACTCGCCCTGTTTGACCTCGACGGTCATCGGCGAACAGCGCGGCAGGACCTGCCCGCCACGGGCCTGCAGTTGGTATGTCCCGGGCTCCAGCCCGATGCGGAAATTGCCGTCAGGGTCAGTGGCCAGATCGCGCGAGAATGACGCCGGGCCGGTGATGGTGACGTCGGTCTGGTACGGTTTTGGCGCGCAACGCGGGTCTGGCGGGATGCGTTCGACCGGGCAGGTCGGCCCGAGCGTGACCCGGCCCTCGATGCCGCTCGCCGGCGACGGCGTGAACTCGAACGTCCGGGCCATCGTGTCCAGGATGCCGGAGAAACGCGCCTTGTCGAATTCGGTCACGGTCCCGGGCATGAAATTCTGGATGTTGCCGGAATGAAGAAGTTCGACGACCTCATAGCAGCTGCCGCGGCGGACCGCGCGGTAGACGCGCTCTTCATAAAGGTTGCCGGCCCCCACCCCGACGCTGTCGAAGACGCGGAATTGCTGGCCGCCGATCTCGGTCGTGCCGTTGTCCTTTTCCTGGGGCCCGGCGGTCCTGTCGCAGTTGGCCACGGCCTCGGCCGACGCATCGACCCCGATGAAGACGCCGGCCTCGCCAAGATTAGTGCCTTTGAACAGGTCGGGAGACAGGTAAATGCCGACCGCGCCCTGACGGGTGGCGCTCAAGTAGCCGCCGAAGGCGGCCCCGTTGAGATCGGACCCTTCGGGATACCAGATCCGGAATCCGAAATTCACGTCGTCGTAAAGCTTCGAACCCGTGCCGGGTATTATCACCGGCGCTTCCGCCGTCGGCTGAACGGCCGGGTTCTCCGTGAAGGTCTCGCCGGTCGGCGTGCTGCAGCGCCTAGGATAACTCTGCAGGACCGGATAGCCCGCTGCCTGACACTGTTCGAAACTGGTGATCACGGCCGACGGCGTTAAGATGCCCCGCTGTCCGCTGCGCAGATAGACGAGATAAGAGACGGCGGCCACGATGAACAGGGTGACGACGGAACCGGCGATCAAAATGGTCTTATTTTTCATGGTCATAGTGGCTGAAGTTTAGCATGTTTCCGCAGACCTTTCGACCGCCGTTGGCGCCTCTCGGTCCGACTCGCAATTCAACCCTTCGATTCCAAGCCGCCAAACCAGAGAAAACTGAAGAGCCGACCACACGAGGTGGTCGGCTCTTCAGTGGCTCGGGGGCTTGGAATCGAACCAAGATAAGCAGCTCCAAAGGCTGCGGTCCTACCTTTAGACGACCCCCGAAAATGACCGACAACTAATTCCCCGCCGCAGGCTGCTTCCTTACGGCGAGGAAAGGATATTTGCCAGAAGTATCGGCGTCAAGGCTTCGTGGCCGACGGCTCGGGGAACATGGAAGCGTCTGTGGTCAGCGCCCAGCTCAGTTCCTTGTCGTATTCGAACATGCCGTTGCGCCACTGGTAGGCGCTGACCGACGTCGACCATCCGCCGCCGCCGGCCGAGGGCGTGAAGTTCCGTTCCGACCAGACGGCTTCCGGCTGTCCGTCCGTGTCAGCGTCAAATATCTCGAAATTGTCGGACCCGTAATTGTAATCGCCGGAAAGGAACGCCGCCGGCACGACGTCGCCGCCGCCGTCGCGCAAATTGACCAGCTTCAGGCCGTTGCCTTGGCGCGCGATGAACAGGATCAGGCTCGGCCGGTCGTCGGCGGCAGACAGCGTGACCTCGACCGCCTGTCCCGGCGCGCCGAATGCCTTGCCGTTGAGCTGCGGTACGTCCTTATAACCATCGGCCGCCGACAGCTGGTCAACGAAACGAAGTTCCGAGATGACGGCGTAACGCTGGTCGCGGGCCTGCCAGGCGACCAGGGCAGCCGCGGCCGCCTGACCGTCGGAGTAGCCGACGATATAAGTTGGCTGAGGCAGGTCGGGCAGGGCGACGACGGAACCGTCGCTGGTCAGCCAGCCGGCCGGCAGAGCGCTCTTGTAATCAGACGGGGCCGTGTTCTCCAAAAAAGACTGCCTGCCGATGAATCCGCCCTCGATGACCAGGGCTACGAGCACCAGCGACAGCGCCAGCCCCAAAAACAGGAAAAACAGGCTTCGCCGCGGTTTGTCTTTCTTCTTGAACAGCCGGCTGAACATAATCGTGTGGGGATCAGACGCGCAGATAGCGGGCCGTGGCCATCTTGGTGGTCAGGACCGACATCAGTCCGACGGCCAGGAACTGGAACCCGAATATCTGCAGCAGGTTGACCCGGTAGTACCCGAGCAGGTCCACCGTGTCCATGCCGAAGAATTTCTGGACGTAGGGCTGGGCGAAAGCGACGCCCGGCAGGACGATCGCGGCCGTGACCGCCAGCGAGACCAGGCTCCAGATCAAGGCGCTCACGTAGAACGGCCCGCGGATGAAGCCGTTCGAGGCGCCGACCAGACGCATGATGCCGATCTCCTCGCGGTGCGTGTAGATGGAAACGCGGATGGTGTTGAAGACGATGAGCAGGGTGATCAGCCCGAAGACCAGGCTGGCTCCCAGCCCGAACCACTCGATCTTGTCCGAGATGGTCTGTACGCGGCCGATCATCGTCTGGCGGTCGTCGAAATCCTTGCCCTCGATCAGGCTGGCGAACAGCGGTTCGTCCAGCGCCGAGATGATCTTGGGGTAGTCCTCGATCTTGCGGGCCTTGATGATCAGGGTCGAACCGAAGGGGTTGGCGCCGACCTCGCCGAGCGACTGGATGATCTGCTCATCCCGCTTGTACATGTCGGAGAACTGCTCCAGCGACTTGGCCGGCGAAACGTATTCGACGTCCTTGACCTCGGGCAGGCTCAGGAGCGAGATCTTCACCGTCTGGACGCGGTTCTCTTCGATCTCCGGCTTGAAGTGGACGCTGACATCGATCTTGGACTGGACCGCGGTGAGCGCCACCTTGCCCAGGACGTTGATGACCAGCAGGATGTTGACCGAGACCAGCGTCAAAATGAGGACGCTGATCGTCGCCACCGACAGCCAGACGTTGCGGAACAGGTCCTGGAAAGAAAATTTGATGACTCGCAGGAAAGAGGCGCCGTTCATAGTACGTACTTGCCTTCCTCGTGGTCGGCCACGATCATCCCCTTCTCAATGGTGATGACGCGGCGATGCAGTTCGTTGACCACTTCGCGGTTATGGGTGACGAGCACCACGGTCGTGCCGAACTCGTTGATCTTCTTGAGCAGGTCGATGATCTCGCGGGTGTTCAGCGTGTCGAGATTGCCGGTCGGCTCGTCGGCGACGATGATCTTCGGCCGGTGGACCAGGGCGCGGGCGATGACCACGCGCTGCTGCTCGCCGCCGGAGATCTGCCGGGGGTAGCGGTCCGCCTTGTCGGTCAGCCCGACGATCTTCAGCGCCTGAGGCACGATGCTCTTTATCTTCCGCGTGCTGGCGCCGCAGACCTCGAGAGCGAAGGCGACATTCTCGTAGACCGTCTTCTTGGGCAGCAATTTGAAATCCTGAAAGACGACGCCGATCTGGCGCCGGAGCAGCGGGATCTCGGAGTTCTTGATGGCCGAGATATCCCAGCCGCCGATGACGATCTGGCCCTTGGTGGCCTTCTCCTCGGCGATCAGCAGCTTGGCGAAGGTCGTCTTGCCGGTGCCGCTCTGTCCGACGACGGAAACGAATTCACCGGGCTTGATGTGCAGGTTCGCGTTCTTGAGCCCGATGACGTCCGGCGGATAGATCTTGGTGACGTTCTTGAAGCGGATCATGCTTGCTGGTGTTCCCGCCATGGCCATCGCAGCCGAAAGACGCCGGCGGGCTTGATAGAGCCTTAACCCAAGTATATAATAGTTCAGTCAATTGAAAAAGTCCCCGCTATCAGGTTAAATAAGGAGGCACTGGGGACAAAAATAAGGCGGACGGTCGCTTGGGCGGGTATAGTACAATGGTAGTATGCGACCTTCCCAAGGTTGAGACACGGGTTCGATTCCCGTTACCCGCTCCATGCTCCCTTTTCGCCTAAAGCGCCGAGGAAGCACCAAAACGATCCGTTAGACACGATCCGCGAAGCGGATCGTGAAGGCGAGCGGCCCTTGCGCGACAGCAGGGGCGAGCGAGCACCGAGTGAGCCCCTGCAAAAGCGCAAGGGGCAAGCGAGCCACCTTAGCTCAGCTGGTAGAGCAATGCTTTCGTAAAGCAGAGGTCCCGGGTTCGATCCCCGGAGGTGGCTCCATCAAAAGAACATCTGGCTTGCCCAGATGTTCTTTTGATTTTGATACCGAACCGCCGGAGGGGATCGAAGCCGACTCCGAGGACTGCCTTGAATGGCAGTTCGAGGAGCGGCGGGCTCCGGAGGAGGCGCGAGGCTTGGGGCTGGGGCCCCAAGACCCGAGCGCCGGGGGAGGAGGATCCCCGGAGGTGGCTCCGTACACCAGG
Organism: Vicinamibacterales bacterium; assembly: GCA_037916205.1. GTDB lineage: Bacteria > Patescibacteriota > Patescibacteriia > SG8-24 > SG8-24 > JBAIWZ01. The sequence continues at coordinate 9,940 of JBAIXY010000011.1, forward strand.
AATACGTTCACAGCGTAGTGAGCGCGTGAGATCCCCCGAGGCGGCGGCACACATCAAAACGCCCCGGC
>JBAIXY010000012.1:0-14337 GCA_037916205.1 Vicinamibacterales bacterium
TGCGGTCGCAGCGGCCGCGACTGGAACTCGGGATGGAACTGGGTGCCGACGAAGAAAGGGTGGTTCCGAAGTTCGACCACCTCGACCAGTTCGCCGTCCGGCGAGGTCCCGGCGATGACCAGCCCGGCCTGGCGCAGCCGTTCGCGGTAGGCGTTGTTGAATTCGAAACGGTGGCGGTGCCGCTCGCTGATCTCCGGCCGGCCGTAGGCGCGGCGCGCGGCCGTACCCTCGGCCAGGGTGCAGGGATAGGAACCGAGCCGCATCGAACCGCCGAATTTCTTCTGCCGAAGGATGGCCTCCTGCTCGGGCATGATGTGGATGACCGGATGAGGCGACTCGGGGTCGATCTCGGTGGTGTTGGCGTTCTTCAGCCCGGCGACATGGCGGGCGAACTCGACCACGGCCAGCTGCATTCCGTAGCAGAGGCCGAAATACGGCATCTTCTTTTCCCTGGCGTACTGGATGGCCCTGATGATGCCCTCGACGCCGCGCTGGCCGAAGCCGCCCGGCACGACGATGCCGTCGTAGCCGCTGAGCTGTCTGACCGAGGCCGGCTTATCCTCGAAAGCTCCGGCGTTGACCCAGTCCAGCACCGGCTTGGCGCCGCTCGCCCAGGCGGCGTGCTTGATGGCCTCGATCACCGACAGGTAGGCGTCCGAGAGCGTGAAGCTGCCGGACGCGAAATACTTGCCGACCATGGCGATGCGGACCGGCCGGGAGGCGCCGCGGATGCTGCCGACCATGCGTTTCCAGTCGGCCAGGTCGCGCCCCCGCGAACGCAGGCCGAACTTGCGCAGGATCTTGCGGCCCATCTCCTCTTTCTCGAAATTGAGAGGTATCTCGTAGATGCTGTCGATATCGGGCGCGGAGATCACGTCCTCCGGCTGCATGCTGCAGTTGACCGACAGCTTGCGGCGGCGCGGCTCGTCGATCGGCCGTTCGGCGCGGCAAAGGATGAAGTCCGGCTGGATACCGGCGCCGTTGAGCGTCCTAACGGCGTACTGCGTCGGCTTGGTCTTCATCTCGCCGGTCTTGGACGGGATGGGCAGGTAGCTGACCAGGACGAAGAGAACGTCCTTTGGCCGCTCCAGCTTCATCATCCTGGCGGCCTCCAGGAAAAGGATGTTCTGGTACTCGCCGACCGTGCCGCCGATCTCGATCATGACCACGTCGGCCCTGGCCGCCCGCTGCGCGGCCTTGATGCGGCGGATGACCTCCTCGGGGACGTGGGGCACGACCTCGACCGTCCGGCCGCCGTATTCCAGGTTGCGCTCCCGGTTGATGACCGTCTGGTAGACGCGGCCGGTGGTCATGTAATTGACCGACCCGATGTCGGCGTCCAGGAAGCGCTCGTAGTTGCCGATGTCCTGGTCCGTCTCGTCGCCGTCCGCCGTCACGAAGACCTCGCCGTGCTCGATCGGGTTCATCGTCCCGGCGTCGACGTTGATGTAGGGGTCGATCTTGATCGCCGTGACCGAATAGCCGTGTCCCTGCAAGATGCGCCCGATCGAGGCGCAAGCCGCGCCTTTGCCCACGCCCGACATCACGCCGCCGACGACGAAGATGTATTTCGGCATAGTCAGTTGGCCAGATCCTGGCTTTTAATTTTTCATGGCTTAAGCGATACCTGACAGCGCAGTTCGGCCTTGATCCCCCGGCCCAGTGCGATGACCACCCGGTATTCGCCGGGCTCCTTGATCGGCTGCGGCAGGACGACCTCCTGTTTGCGGACAGCCAGGCCCCGGCTGGCCAGCTCCTCGGCGATGCGCTGGGCGCCGACGCCGGCGTAGAGCTTGCCCGACGGCGACGGCTTCTCCTCGAAACGCAGCGTCAGGCCATTGAGCTGGCGCGCCAGCTTCTCCAGCGATCCGATCTGCTTCTCCTGCCGCCGCTCGGCCGCCGCCCGGGCTTGGGCGACCTCCCGCAGGTTCTCGTCCGAGGCCGGCTTGGCGTATCCCCTGGGGATCAGGAAATTGCGGGCGTGGCCCTCGGCCACGTCGGCCACCTGGCCCGCGCGCCCGACCCTCGGCGCATCCCTGAGCAGGATCACTTTCATAGCGTCCGATGTTTTGGTCCGCGGTGGAAACGGCCGGGCCGCGGCGCCCGGTCCCGCCCCGGCTGGCCGGCCTGGCCGGCCGGCGCGATGGGCCGGCGGCGATAGAGGTAGGCGCGGGCCCGGGCCAGCATCGGCAGGACGTCCTTGTAGCCGGATTGCCGCATGGCGCGCCTCAGCTCGACCCAGATCACCTGGCGGATCTTTTCCTTGCGCTGCGGCCGTCCTTTGGCGTCCGGCGGCGCCTGCAGCAGGAAATAATGGACGTACTTGTGGATCAGCATGCCTTTGGTCTCCGGCCGGTAGCGGTCGCGGAACCAGAAATCTATGCGGCCCAGCGGCGCCACCACCTTGAGCCGGTCCAGGCCCATCTCCTCTTCGGTCTCGCGGACCGCGGCCTGTTCGACCGTCTCCCCCTTCTCGACGTGGCCTTTGGCGAAGGCCCAGCGGGCGAACGGGTCCAGCATAAAGGCGACGCGGACGCCCTTGGGCGTCCGCTTGAAGACGATGCCGCCGGCGGACACCTCGGTCCGGACCTTCCCGGCCGGCGCGGCCCCGTGATGTTTTTTCGCCGCCGTTCTCATGGTCGTCAGGTCACGGTTTGGCCGGTGCCGTCGGCGCCGGAGTGGGCGCCGCCGCCGCGCCCGGAGCAAGCAGCTCCAGGGCCCGGTCCATCTGGGGATCGCGGTCGTTGTTGTAGTCTTCGTCGCTCAGTTTGACGACCTCGTCCGGAGTGATGCCGTTCTTGTCGATCGAAGTGCCCTTCGGGGTGTACCACAGGGCCACCGTCAGCTTCAGCGCCGAACCGTCGGCCAATTCGCTGTAGTCCTGCACCGAGCCCTTGCCGTAGGTCTGTTCGCCGATGATCCTGGCCTTGCCGTGATCCTTGAGCGCGCCGGCGACGATCTCCGAAGCCGAGGCCGATCCGCCGTTGACCAGCACGACCGTCGGCAGGTCGGCGAAGCGGTAGTTGCCGTCGGAATTGTAGTCCTTCTTCGTGCCGTCGCTGAACTTCTCCTCGACGATGACGTCGTGCGGCACCCACTCGCCGGCCACTTTGACCGCGGTGTCCAGGAAGCCGCCCGGGTTGTTGCGCATGTCCAGGACGACGCCCGACGGGTTCTCCAGGAGGACGGAGCGGACGGCCTCGTTGAACCGGGCCTCGGTATCCTCGTTGAAATGCGACAGGGTGATGACGGCGATGAGCTTGCCTTCGCGGCTGACCATCTTCCACTTGACCGACTGGACCACGATGGTCGCCCGGGCAATGGTCAGCTCGACGGGATCCCGCGTCCCCTCATGCAGGACCGTCAGCTTGACCGACGTGCCCTTGGGGCCGCGGATGCGCGAAACGGCGTCGTCCAGCAGCATGCCGGACGTGTCCGCGCCGTCGATCCCGACGATCCAGTCGCCGGGCTTGAGGCCGGCTTTCTCGGCGGGCGTGCCCGGCAGCGGCGCGATGACCGTCAGCTTGTCCTTCTTGATGCCCAGTTCCGCCCCGATGCCCTCGAAAGTGCCGGACAGCTCCTGGGAGAACTTCTTGGCCGTGTCCGGATCGAAGAAGACCGAGTAGGGATCGCCGAGAGACGCGACCATGCCGGCGACCGAACCGTAGTACATCTGGACGTCGGACACCGGCTGATGCACGTAGCGCTCGTGGACCGTCCGCCAGATATCCCAAAAACCGTTGAAGTCGACGTCCTTGAGAGCGAAGGGCGGCGGCGCACCCTGGTTCTCGACCTGTCCGGGCTTTTGCTCGCCGCATTGCTGCTGCGGCGCGGCCGACTGATGCCTGGACTGGAAAAAAGCGCCGCCGAAGAAGCTTAAGACGATCAAAACGGCGCTCAGGGCCCCGATGCCGTAGTTGCGCAGGATGCCGGCCCGCTGACGCGGCGCCGCGGCTCCCTGCTGTTCCGGAATTTTTTCCGTTCCCGTATCCATAGTTCCTTCGTCAGGACGACCGGACGATGTCGGCTCCCAGCGCGGCCAGGCGGCCGTCCAGAGCTTCGTATCCGCGATCGATGATCTCGGCGCCGTGCAGCACCGTTTCGCCCTGGGCGATGAGCCCGGCGATGACCAGGGTTGCCCCGGCGCGCAGGTCGAGTCCGCGGATCTCCTGTCCGTAAAGCGGTGTCGGCCCGGAGATCAGCACCCGATGGGGATCGCAGATGACCGCGTTGGCCCCCATCTTGACCAGCTCGTTGACGTAGCCCAGCCGGCCCTCGAACAGCGGATCGTGGATCAGGGTCGTGCCGTCGCACTGGGTGGCCAGCACGCCGAACGGCGCCTGGAGATCGGTCGGGAAACCCGGGTACGGCATGGCCTGGAGCTTGAAGGCCGCGAGCGGCGGCTGCGAACCCAGCACGATGCCGTCCCGTTCCAGCTTGAAATTGACGCCGGCGCGCTTCAGCACGAGCAGGATGATGTCGAGATGGTCGGGCCGGATGCCGCGAACGCGCAGCGTGCCCTTGGTCACCGCGCCGAGGACGGCGAAGGTACCGGCCTCGATCTGGTCGGGAATGACCTCGTGCTCGACGCCCTTGAGGCGCTCGACGCCGTCGATGACCACGGTGTGCGTGCCGGCCCCGCTGATCCGGGCCCCGGCGTCGTTCAGGAACTTGGCCAGGTCCTGGACGTGCGGTTCGGCGGCCGCCAGCTTGATGACCGTGCGGCCCTCGGCCAGCACGGCGGCCATGATGGCGTTCTCCGTGGCCGTGACCGAGAATTCCGGCAGGGTGATGACCGCGCCCTTGAGGCCGGAGGTGGTCAGCCGGTAGAGGGCCCCGTTCCGCTCGATCTTGGCGCCCAGGGTCTCCAGGGCCGTGAAATGCGGTCCGATCGGGCGGTTGCCGATGATGCAACCGCCCGGTTCGGGCAGCTCGACCTGGTGAAAACGCGAGAGCAGCGGCCCGAGCAGCAGGATCGAGGAGCGCATGCTCTTGACCGCCCGCGCGTCGATGGAGGCGATGTCGGCCTTCCGCGCGTCCACGGCCAGTTCGTGCTCGCCCGTCCAGTCGACCGACGCGCCCAGCGAGCGCAGGATGTCGAGCATCCGCTCGACGTCGGACAACCGCGGGACATTGGTCAGCCGGCACTGGCCGGAAACCAGCAGAGTGGCGGCCAGGATGGGCGTCACGGCGTTCTTCATCCCGCCGACGGTTATCTCGCCGTCGAGCGGCCGTCCGCCGCGGATGATCAGTTTGGAGGCCGCCGCCTTGGCCGCGGGCTTGGCCGGCGCGGCGCAGTAAATATCCGGGGGCAGCCGGACCAACTTGGCCCGCTTCGATTTCACTGGTAAGCTGTGTTTCATATCGGGAATGATACTCCCGGCCGGCTCACTTTGGCAACTCTTCGCCAGCTTAAATCGAGCTTAACGCCGGCCGGACCGACAATGAGCCTGAGAGCCAGAAAAATCATCCTGCTCGTCTTCCTGGCCGCTTTCGCGGTCAGCGCTCCGGCCGTGGTGCTTTATACCTCCGGCTACCGCTATAACTGGCGGCGGAACCGCGTGGAAAAGACCGGCATCCTCAAGCTTGCCTCCCAGCCGGCCGGCGCCCGTATCTACCTGAACGGCGAGGCCCAGCCCAAGCTTACGCCCACGTCGATCTTCCGGCTCCTGCCCGAAGAATACGTTATCCGGATGGAAAAGACCGGCTACTTCCCCTGGAACAAGACGCTGGAGATCGTCAGCGGCGAAACGACCTTCGCCGACAATGTCGTGCTGACCAGGGACGCCCTGCCGCAGCTGCTCGAGAGCGGCGACGTGCTCAAGGCGTCTTTCAGCCCCGACGGCGGACGGATCGCCCTCCTGCGCCGGAACAAGGATTGGCTGGAACTGGCCGTCTACTCCCTGAGCGGCGGAGCGTCGACCCTGGTCGCCAGGTTCGGCGCGGAAAAGTATTCCGATACCCGGCTCGACTGGTCGCCGGACGGCGAACGACTGCTGTTCTCGGCATCGCCCGCCGGCGGGCCGCGCGACCTGTTCCTCTACTCCTCCGGTTCGGCCGCCGAACCGCTGGCGCTCCATCGCAGCCTGCCCCGGGGCGCCCGGCTGGACGCGCGCTGGTCCGATGACAGCGCCAGCCTGACCGTCGTCACCGGGGTCGGCGTGTACTCGGTCTCGGCCGCGACCGGCGAAGCCGAGCCGCTGACCCTGCTGCCCCAGATCGAGGATGCCGCCGCCACCGATCGCGGGCTGTTCCTGCTGCGCTATGCCGAGGACAAGACCGTGCTGGAGCGGACCGAAGCCGGTTCGGCGCGCGCCGCCGTGGCCGAACTGCCGGCCGGGGACTACGTTTTCACCGACAGCGCCGGGCAGCGGCTGATCGTGACCGACCGGAAGGCCGGCAAGACCTGGCTCGCCGAGACCGACGGCCGGTTGACCGGCCCCTTCGACGCCACGGCCGTGGCCTGGGAAAAACCGGGCGGCCAGGGCCGCCTGCTCCTCTGGAACAGCTTCGAGATCTCGACCTACGATCCGTCGGACGGCAGCCGGCACCTGGTCACCCGCGTCGGCACGCTGGTCACGGGCTGCGCCTGGCACCCGGCCGGACAGGACGTCATCTATTCGACCCCTTCGAGCATCGTGGCCATCGAGCTCGACGACCGCGACAACCGCAACGCCTACGACCTGGCGCGGTTCAACCGCGTCGGCGAGTTCCGGGTCGATCCGAACGGCAAGCGCCTGATCTTCAGCGGGGCCGTGGGCAGCCGCGAGGGCATCTTCGAACGGACGCTCTAGCGGCGGGGAAAACTTCGGACGGATAAAAAAAGATCGGCGCAGGCCGATCTTGTTTTCGATCTAGGGCTTCTTGCCCTTGCGGAGCTCGGCGTCCAGCCGGGCGATCAGCTCCGGCAGTTCGCCGATGCTGCGGATCTCGTGATCCGGGACGATGGCCGCGTCCTCGCTCGACCTGGTCTCGCTGGGGATCCAGACGCAGACGATCTTCAGGCTCTTGGCCGCCTTGATGTCGTTGCGCTTGGAATCGCCGACCATGACCACGGATCCGGGGTCGTCGCCGGCGATCTGCTTGAGCAGTTCGACCTTGCCGCCGTCGGTCACGTGGATGTTGCCCGGCTCGAAGTACCGGCCGAGGCCGGCCTGTTCGACCTTGCGCGTCTGCAGCCACTGCTCGCCCGCCGTGATCAGGTGCAGCTCGCGGCCCGGACGGGCCTTGAGGATCTTGCGCAGCGCGGCCTTGGCGTCGACGAAGGCCCTGAACGGGCCGACCTTGAAATGACTGGCCGTGTTGAAGAGCCGCCGGCAGATCTCCTGATCCACCTTAACGCCGGCGCGATCGGCCAGCATCTTGTAGGTATCGACCCAGCTCGTCGGGAACCGGTCGACCTTGAAGCCGAAGGTCTTGAACAGCTTGTTGTCGATCTGCCGCTGCAGCAAGATGACGTCGGCCGGCTGGGGGCTCCGGAAGCCGAGAGCCGTGGCGATGATGAAGCCGCACCTCCAGGAGGCTTGGTGATAACGGTAATTGGTTGGCATCAGGGTATCGTCGAGATCCAGACACACCTTCTTGATACCTTTGGCGCTCAAGTTAAGACCTCCGTCAGGGCCGCGAGGGCTGTCAAAGAACACCTTCACTTAGGCATTCCGGCCCGGAAATGTCAATCGGCGGAATGTCCGCCAAACGACCAAAAAGACCCGCCATAAGGCGGGTCCCGCTTCCTTTTTCCGGTCAAAGCTCGACCATGGAATTGTCGCCGATGATCAGCTTGTGGCCCATGGGCAGGGTCGAGAGGGAGGAAACGATGGTGGCGTTCTGGCCGATCATGCTGTCGACGATGCGCTTGGAGCAGTTGATGTCCACGTAGTCGAAGATGACCGAATGCTCGACCTCGGTGTTGTAGATCTCCACCTGGTTGCCGATCGCCGTGTAGGGGCCGATGTAGCTGTTCTCGATATTGCAGCCTTCGCCGATGACCACCGGGCCGCGGATCAGGACCCGCGGGCCGATCTTCGTCCCCTTCCCGATCCTGACCTTCCCGTTCAGCACCGCGCCCTCGGCCACCTCGCCCTCGACCTTCATGTCGTCGCCGGTCATCTCGGACAGCAGGAGCTGGTTGCCCTCAAGCAGGTCCTCCGGCTTGCCGGTATCCTTCCACCAGCCGGTGATCTCCTGGTAGCCGACGTCGTAGCCGTGCTCGATGAGCCAGGTATGGACGTCGGAGATCTCCAGTTCGCCCCGGGCGGACGGCTTGATGGCGTCGACCGCCTTGAAGACGTTGCTGTCGTAGACGTAGATGCCGGTGACCGCGTAGTCGCTCTTCGGACTGACCGGCTTCTCCTCGACCCGGACGATCTTGCCGTCCTTGAGCTCGGGCACGCCGAAACGCTGGGGATCGCGGACGCGCGACAGCGCCAGCAGGGCGTTGACCTTGTCATGCTTGAACTTCTCGACGAACTTGACGATCGAACCGAGGATGATGTTGTCGCCGAGGTAAAAGACGAAAGGTTCGTCCTTGAGGAACGGCTGGGCCACTTTGAGGATGTGCGCCAGGCCCTTGGGGCCGCCGGTCTGCTCGATGAAGGTGATCTTCACTCCCCAGCGGCTGCCGTCGCCGACCGCCTTGGGTATCTCGGTGTCGCCCGGATTGATGTTGATGGCGATGTCCTTGATGCCCGTCTCGGCGATCTTCTCGATGGCGTAGAAGATCATCGGCTTGTTGGCCAGGGCGATCAGGTGCTTGTTGATGGTGTAGGTGATCGGGCGGAGCCGCGTCGCGCGGCCGCCGGCGGTGATGAGCGCTTTCATAGCACCCTGAATTTTAACAAATGCCGGTCCAAAGTCAAAGTCCGCCTGGGGGCCGCCGGGATTGACAAAATCGGCTTAAAATGGCTAAATCTGCGCAAGCGACGCCGGCTCAACGGGAGACGGCGCGCAAAAAAGCGGAAATAAATAGCCTAGGAGGCGACGATGAACGTCGGAACGTTCCTTGAAAAGCTGAAGGATGAGGCGGCCTGTGAAAACCGATTGGCCGAGATCCGATCCGGTTCCGGACAAGATATCGGCGCCGTCGGCGTCCGTTCGCGCCGCGAGGCGCTGCTTCACGGGCTTGCGGCCATCAGGATGGCGCTCCTGCCCTTCAAGGACTGGGACGCTTTCCGGGACCGCACGGAGGCCGGACACGGCATCGGTCACCTGCTGCGCGACTTCTACCATGCCGTCCGCCTGACCTGCCGCCTGGACGCCGATCCCCGGCAGCTCTACGTCGGCCTGGTCGGCGGCACGCTGCACGACATCGGCTGCGCCTTCGTCCGGCGCTACGAGGAGGCCGGCCGGATCGTCCGTCACGCCGAGGCCGGCGCCCTGTTCGTCGACGAGACTCTGAACTCCGGCGAGGCCGCCGAACGGGTGCCCGAGGAGGCGCGCCGGCTGATCTGTTACGCGGTCGCCGCGCACACCCATTACCTGAAGCCGATGGCGGTCAGGACCGCCGACGGCCGGGAGAAGGCCATCCAGCCCTACCCCGACCTCGGCTCCGACGGCTCGCCTGTCCTGAACGTCTGGATGACCCGCTGGTGCGACCGCCTGGACTGCAACGGCCCGGCCTTCGTCGGGCGGCACTTCCTGACGCTCCTCCACGACCACTCCGACTTCGACGGCCAGAACCAGAACTTCTACACGGTCCGGTTCGCCGAGCACCTGCGTCCGATCATCCGGACGCCGGAGGAGATCAAGGCCGACGGCGGCCGGCGAACCATGCTCGAGCACCTGAAGATGTTCGCCGATTCCCAGACCAACGCCTCGCCCTACGGCCGGCATGACCGCGGCGAGATGAGCGTCCTGCGGGACCGCTACCGGTCCGAGCTCGAACGGGTGATCCAGGCCGTCCGCGAGGTGCCCGATAGCTACCGGCCGGACGAGTTCGCCGAACCGCTGGTCCGGGATTGGCTCGGCCGCGTCGAACCGGGAGAGCTCGGCGTGCGCACGGCGGACCAGCTGATCGCCCGCCTGCGCGAGATCGAACCTGATTGGCGCCGCGCCTGGCTCTACGGCCTGGAGTACGCGCGCTACCGCTACGAGGAGTGGGCGGACGTCGCCCGCGACTTCGTCGACGGTCTGGATATCGCCGACGAGATCTACGCCGGCTTCCCGGGCGTCGGGAACCTCCACGCCGTCCTTTAGCAGACAACAGAACGGCCGGTCCTCCTGGGCCGGCTTTTTTCATACAAAAAAATCCCGCCAAGCGGCGGGATTCAGGCGAGGTCCAGGCCCAGGGCGGCCAGGCAGGCCGCCAGGCCATCGAAGTCCCGGTAACAGTGGGTCTTGATGCCCAGCTTGGCAGCCGGCTCGAGGTTGACCGCGACATCGTCGACGAAGACGGCCTCCTCGGCGGCGCAGCCGGAACGGTCCAGGGCGCGGATCATGAACTCCTCGGACGGCTTGAGCAGCTTCTCGCGGAACGAGACCAGCTCGTGGTCGAACAGGTCCATGACGCCCATCCGGCAGAGCCAGTCGTAGCGGATCTCCTCGACGTTGCTGATCGCCGTGAGCGTCGCGCCGCGCCGGCGCAGCGTCTGCCAGAGGCCGGCGACCGGCCAGTTTAAGGCGAAGACGTCGCAGAAGTCGCGCTCGAAATCGCGGCGGGCGGCGAGCGAGTCTTTCAGGCCCAGCCGGCCGAGGAACTCGCGGCGGAACCGCCTCGTGCCGATCGATCCGGACGAGTAGCGGGCGCAGAGGTAGCTGCCGCCGGGCTCGAAGCCGAAGAGCGCCTGCTTCACCTGCTCCGGATCGAGGCCGGACCGCGCGGCAAAGGTCCGGTACATCTTCTCGTTGTCGAAGAAAACGACGACATTGCCCAGGTCGGACAGGATGGTCGTGATGGCCACCGGTCACCTCCGTTGCCGGCCGCCGAAGCGGCGCTGGGGAAGGAACAACGCGAAAAATTATCACGGCCGCCGCCTATGGTCAAACCGCCATTGTCACCCTCCGGTACGAAAAAGGACCGCCGGCGGCGGTCCTTCAGAAGATGTCCGGATTCTCGGTGAAGAACGACTTGAGCGCTTCGAGCCGCTTGCGGAGCGGCGGGAACTTGGTGTTCAGGAGCCTGGCGAACTTCGGTCGTTTGGCCGGCTTGGGGAAGGCGTCCGAAGACACCGGCTGACAGGGAGTGGTCACGACCAGGAGGTCGAAGAACTCCTTGGCGAAGCCGTACCAGGTCACGCCCGGCCCCTCGTTGACCAGGTGGTAGATGCCCGGAGCGTAGCCGCCGGATACCAGCCTGACCGTGGCCTTGGCGATATCCTTGGTGTAGGTCGGGCTGCCGACCTCCTCGTCGACGATCGACAGTTCGGGCTTGGTCCGGGCCAGCTTCAGCATGATGCTGACGAAGCTCGGCTTGGACAGTTCCGACGCTCCGGGCCGGCCGAAGATCTTGGACAGGCGGCAGACGTACCACTGGCCGCCGGCGGCGGCCACCGCCTTCTCGCCGGCGAGCTTGCTCTCGCCGTAGGCCGAGACCGGCTTAGGCTCGTCGTCTTCCGCGTAACCCCCGGGCTTGGTGCCTTCGAAGACGTAGTCCGTGCTGTAGTGCACGAAAACTGAGCCAACCTCGCGCGCGAGCGAAGCCAGGAAGCCGGGCACCTCGCCGTTCAACCTGAAGGCAAAAGGGCGCTTGGCCGGGTCCTCCGCCCCGTCGACGTCGTTCATGGCGACGGCGTTGATGACGGCCAGGGGCCGTTCGGCCAGTATCCGCTCACGGACCGCGTCGAGGTCCAGGACGTCGAGGTCGCCGCGGTCGAGCGCGACGACCTCATGCCCGGCCGCGGCGAAGGCCGCGACCAGGTCCTGTCCGAGATTGCCCTTGGCTCCCAGGATGATGACCTTCATGCGATCTCCTTGGCGGCGACCTCGAAGACGAACGGGGTCGCCAGCCGGTCGAGCGTGGGGAAAGCGGCGTCACGGGCGTTGACCTGCGGTTCGCGGCCGGCGCACGGCCAGACGATGCCGACGGCCGGGTCGTCGTAGCGCAGCCCTCCTTCTGCGGCCTTGTTGTAGTTGGCGCGGCCGCAGAGGTAGAGCAGCTCGCAGTCGGTGACGGCGTAAAAGCCGTGGGCGAAGCCGCTCGGCACGTAGAGCATCTTCTTGTTCTCGGCCGAGAGCTCGAGCCCGAACCAGCGGCCGAGCGTCGGCGAGCCGCGGCGGATGTCCACGGCGACGTCGAACAGACGGCCGCGGATGCAGCGGACCAGCTTGGTCTGGTCGTGCGGCGGCAGCTGGAAATGCAGGCCCCGCAGCACGCCGGCCGTGGAAAAACTCTGGTTGATCTGGGCCACGCCGGGCTCGATGCCGAGTTCGGCGAATTTGCCCGCGTGATGGGCCTCCATGAACCAGCCGCGCTCGTCGCCGAACACCTGAGGCTCGAGGACCAGCAGGCCGGGTATCCCTGTTTCCGTGATCTTCATACGGCACTTCCTCCTGAAAAGGACCGGCGTCAAGTTATCAACCTCGCCGGCCGGCGTCAAACTTCGGCTCCCAGGGTGGCGCCGTAGTATTTCTGGTAGTAATCGCGATAGCTTCCGTCCTTGACCCGCCGCCACCACTCGGGGTTGTCCCGGTACCAGATGATGGTCTGCTCCATCCCCCGTTCGAAGGGCACCGCCGGCTCCCAGCCCAGCTCCGAACGGATCTTGCCGGAATCCAGCAGGTAGCGGCGGTCGAGGCCCGGGCGGTCAGGCACGTAGGTCTTGAGCGACGCCGGCTTGCCGAGCGTCTCCAGGATGATGTCGGTGACCTGCTCGACCGACCGTTCGACGCCGGTGCCGATGTTGTAGGTCTCGCCGATCCGGCCGCGCCGCAGGATGGCGTCCACGGCCGCGCTGTGGTCGTCGCAGTGGATGTACTCGCGGGTGTTGCGACTGCTACGGAAAAGAGGCAGCGGCCTGCCCTCCATGGCGTTGGTGGCGAACAGGGGGACGAGCTTCTCCGGGAACTGGCAGGGCCCGTAATTGTTGCAGCAGTTGCTGATGGTCACCGGAAGGCCGAAGGTGTGATAGTAGGCCATGACCACGTGCTCGGCCGCGGCCTTGGACGCGCTGTAGGGGGAACGCGGCCTGAGCGGATCGCCTTCCTTGAAGGCCCGCTGCTCGTCCAGGCCGAGATCGCCGAAGACCTCGTCGGTGGAGATGTGGTGGAACCGCTCGACGCCGGCGCGGCGCGAGGCCTCCAGGAGCATCTGGGTGCCGATGACGTTGGTCCGGCTGAAGATCGCCGGGTCCAGGACGCTGCGGTCGTTGTGGGTCTCGGCCGCGAAATTGACCACCGTGTCAACGCCGCTGAGCGCTCTCTGGGCCGTCTCCAGGTCGCCGATGTCGCCTTTGACGAAGCTGTAACGCGGGTCGTTCTCGACCTCGCGGAGGTTCTCCAGATTGCCGGCGTAGGTCAGCTTGTCGTAGTTGACCACCTCGATGCCGTCGTGATTTTTCAGCAGGTAGCGGATGAATGCCGAACCGATGAAGCCCGCTCCGCCGGTGACCAGAACCTTCTTCATAATATTGGTTGGTGTGGCCATCCTACCGCCGCGCCCGGAAGGCGTCCAGCCGGTCAGGCCAGACGCTGGCTGATCTTCGCGGCCACGTCCTTCATGGTTTCCTCGGACACGGACTTCTTGGCCCAGTGCCGGTGTCCGTCGTCCGGGAAGCGCGGAATGGCGTGGATGTGGACGTGACCGATGATCTGGCCGGCTTCCGGGCCGTTGTTGACGATCAGGTTGAAAGCCGGGGTGCCGACGGCATCGGCCGCGGCCTTGGCCGCCCGCTTGGCGATGACGAACAGCTTGCCCAGCTCCTCGTCCGGGGTCTCGGCCAGGGTCGGATAATGCCGCTTGGGCAGGACCAGAGTGTGGCCGGGGTTGGCCGGCTGGATGTCGAGGAAGGCGATGTGGTCGTCGTCCTCGAAGACCTTGCGCGCCGGTATCTCGCCCTTGATGATCCGGCAGAAGATGCAATCTTCCATATTTGGCGTCTTATTTGAACAAGGCGGCGGCGACAGGCGCCGCATTTTATGATGTTCCGGTTAACGGCGCCGGTCAGCGTTCTTCGGCCCCGCCGTCCCAGGGTCCGAGGGCCGCCAGCGCGAAGACCGCGCCGACGACCGCGCCGGCCGCGAGTGACAGCCAGAGCTGCGCGCCGGCGACCGGAGAAAAATAGTACCACGCGGCCAGGAAAGACGAAACCGCGCAGGCGGCCGCGACGAGCGCGTAAACGGCGTGCTGGCGGACCGTCCGGCGCCGGCTGGGGCGGCCGATGAGCGACAGCGCTCCGAAGGCCA
>JBAIXY010000013.1:0-3177 GCA_037916205.1 Vicinamibacterales bacterium
CCAAGAAGCAGCTCGACGCCGCCGACGGCAAGATCGACGAGGCCAAGGAGCGGGTCAGCCCGCGCCAGGTCGAGAAGATCAACGTCAAGATCAAGGGAAAGGACGGCGACGGCGACGAGGTCGTGCGCGAGCGCACGGTCAAGCCCAAGGGTTCCTAGCCCGGGCGTTTCTCATCTTCACCAGCGGCATTGCCGCTGGTTTTTCTTATAAAAAAGATCCCGCCGCGGAACGGGGGATCGGATAGCCGTCAGAACGGCTGTTCGGGAAGGCGCGGACCGCCCTCGACGCGCGGCGACCCGTCCGGGCCGCGGAGGATCTGGATCTCGGCGAACGGGGCCGTCTGCAGGAGCACCAGGTTCCAGATGACCTTGGCCAGCGCTTCCGGCTCCATGAAGGCGCCGATGTCCTGGCCGGTCGCGCCCCAGAAGTCTGGCGTCTTGATGCCGCCCGGGTTGACCAGGGTGACGAGCGAGCCGGGCAGGTCGGCGACGAGCTCGCGGGCGTACTGCCGGGTCAGGTGGGCCTTGGCCGCCTTGAGGGCGCAGTAGACCGACTCGTGCTCGCGCATCCGCCAGGACGAGGTCGAGGCGATGACCGTCAGGTGGTAAGGCTGGCCGGGCGGGTCGGCCAGCGGCCGGGCGTTCTGCATCAGGTGGTGGAACCAGGTCAGCGCGCCGATCGGCCCGGTGAAGTGCGTGGCCGTCATGGCCGCGACCTCCTCGATCGTGCAGTGGGTCAGGGGCTTGCGCAGGAAGATGCCGGCGACCCAGAAAACGTAGCCGATGTCCTGCCAGTCCGGCTGCATGACCGAGAGCAGCGCCCGCGGGTCCGAGAGGTCGGCGGCGACGAGCTCGCAGCCGGCCAGGCCCGGATCGCTCCGGGCCCGCTCGGCCGAACGGCCGACGACGATGGGGGTGACCATCCGGCGGACCGATTCCGCGGCCAGGGCCTGGCCCAGGCCTTTGGTGCCTCCGAGTATCAAGGAACGCATGCGACCTCCTTCGTTTGAGGACGACGCGCGACCTTACCACCGGCACGCGCCCTTGGCAAGGGTCGGAAAATAAAAATGAACCCCGGTCGGGGGTTCAGGGTCGGTCGGTCAGGAGGTCCCTGACATTCTTGATCAGCCGTTTGGAGCCGGCCTGGCGCAGGCGCTCGGCGCTGATCGTGCCGAGCACGCCGATGGCGTAAAGGCCGCAGTCGCGGGCGATGGCCATGTCGCGTTCCAGGTCGCCGCAGATGAAGGCGTTGGCCGCGAACTCGGCGACGGTGACACCGGCGGCGCGGGCGAAGATCTCGATGTGCTCCGGCCCCTTGGGCACGGCGGTCGAGCCCAGGGCGCGGACGAACATGCCGCGGACCAGTTCGGCGCCGAGGCGGCGGTCCACGGTCTCGTCCGGCGAACCGCTGGAGACGAAGAGGTTGAGCCCCTTGTCGCGCAGCTTGTGGATCACCCGACGGGCTCCGGGGAAGAAGTCCATGCGTTCGCGCCGGATCTTCTCGTTGAACTTGGCGTGCAGCCGGGCGATGTCGGCGTCGCGGAAGCGGCGGCCGTGGTCGGACAGGATCTGCCGCAGGCAGTCGTCGAGCCCCAGACAGGTGTCGGAGAGATAGCTGGCGGTCGCGTCAGCCGGGCTGATGCCGTAGGCGGCCATCAGCTCGCAGATCACCCTGACGCAGCCGCCCATGCTGTCGACCAGCGTGCCGTCCAGGTCGAAAACGCCGTAACGGAACGACAGAACGCTTCGGCCCGTGCCCATGCGGACCTCCTTTGTCGAAAGAGCACTTTGGTCAACTTATCGGCGGCCGGAGATGCTGTCAATGCTGGCTGCCCGGGGAAAACAATACCGCCGGCCCGGAGGCCGGCGGTCCGCGATCAGTTGATCATTGCGCCAAGGCGCACCCGCTCGCGTCCTCGTAGCAGGCGTAGGGGATGCCGATCGCGCCCCTGGCCGGGGCGTAATCCTTCCAGCCGGCCGGCGGATCGGTGCAGACGCCGCTGGCGCAGCCGAAGCAGTTGACCTTGCCGGTCTTGGGGTCCTGCATCAGGCGGCAGCCCGGCTGGGCGCCCGGCCGTCCGGAACAGGCCACCTGCGCCGGATAGCTTTCGGACAAGGTGCAGGCGCCGTCGCAGCCCGCGGCCAGGCACTCCTTGCCCTGCGGGACGCAGACGGTGCCCTTGTTGTCCGAGAGCGCGATGCAGGACTGGCCGGCCTGGCAGGGATTGGTCAGGTTGCAGCGGATGAAGCCGCCGCGGTCGGTGGCGTTCAGCTGGAAACAGACGCGGCCGGCCGCGTGTTCCCAGGAGCGGACCGTCCCCAGTTTGGCCACGGGGCCGGCCGGCATGGCCACGGGTTCGGTCCCCGGGCCGCCCTGCGAGTCGGTCTGGCTGGTCAGGTCGAAGACGGCGCAGAGCTCGTAGCGCGAGCCGCCCAGCTGGCTGTACTCGTAGGGCTCCTTGGTCTGAGGGTCGTTCAGCGAGCCGCTCAGATAGACCATCTGGTCCTTGGCCGCCATCAGCATCCCGAGATCGGCCGGCAGCTGGTTGTTGTCGTAATAGTAATTGTCGACCGCGTTGGCGATCTGCTGCAGGCTGTTGAGCCGCTGGTTGTCGAACTGCCGGCCGCGCTCCGTGCTCGGCGAACCGGAGAGGTAGAGGCCGCCGATCACGGCCGCCGCGATGAGCAGGATGACCAGGGCGGCGAAGAGCTTCAGGCCGCCCGGCTTGGCGATCACTTTTCTTCCTTGCGCAGGTCCCATAGGTAGTAGCCGAAGATCAGGCCGGCGATCAGCAGCACGGTCAAGACCTTAAGAATGAATCGCAGGGTGAGCTCGCCGGCGAGCAGGTTGTAGATCAGGGTGATCAGGTCGCCGATGATCACGCCGGCCGCGACGAACAGGGTGAGATAGGTCAGCCACTTGCGGATCTTGGAGGCCTTCTTTTCCGGATCGCGCCTGATCCAGCCGGCGGTCAGCATGGTCAGCCAGAAGTAGACCGGGAAGGCGACGATGAGCGAGGCCGTGGCCCGGCGGACGCTGTTGACGTCGGTCATGTAGTACTGCTGGAGGACGTCCGGCAGCCAGCGGTTGATGAAGTCGAAGAGCAGTTCGCCGAAGCTCCAGGCGCTCCAGTAGAGACAGAGGAACAGCAGCATGTAGATGAACGCCTCGCGCGCC
>JBAIXY010000014.1:0-20530 GCA_037916205.1 Vicinamibacterales bacterium
AAATCCATCGCCCTCTACGCCGCCTACGGCAAGGTCAAGCGCGACGTGGCCGAAAGCCAGAACGATCCGGTGCCCATCCATCTCCGTAACGCCCCGACCAAGCTGATGAAGGAGCTGGGCTACGGCCGCGACTACATCTACAACCCGACGGCCCAGGAGGACCCCGGACTCAAGGCCGCCGCCGAACGCCAGGAATACCTGCCGGAGAAACTCCGCGGACGAAAATATCTACCCTGACGCGCTATGCCGGAAAAGGACAGGCTGACGCCGAAGAAGTGGTACACCAACGTCTACGTACTGCTCATGTTCATCGTCTCCGGCGCGGCCATCGCGACGGCTTCGCTCCTGTTCCTGCTCATCCCGCAGTCCGGCGAAGTGATCCGCATCATGCAGTGGCGGATGGTCAACGCCAGGTCTTTCCGGGCCGAGGTCGCCATCCGCTACAACGGTTCGGTCGAGAACAAGACCACCGGCGACAAGACCGCCGAGAGCTTCAGCCTGGACTCCCTGGGTCCGATCGACCGGTCCGATCAGGAAAAGGACAACATGGCGCAGAAGTTCGACCTGTCCGTCGGTTCCGTCGGCTCCGCCAACGAAGCCGCCGGCGAACTTCGGGTCGTCGGCAGCCACGACTTCATCAATTTTTCCGAACTGCCGGAGCGCCTCGGGATCGTCGACCTGACGCCGTTCAAGGACAAGTGGCTGACCTTCAACGTTGACAACATCCGCCGCAACCTGGCCCTGCCGATCGTCGGGGGAGAGGGCAAGCCGATGTCCGACGAGGACCGCCTCTACCTTATCGACCAGATCCGCGTCACGCCTTTCCTGCGTTTCGAGGGCCGGCTGAAGAGCGAGACCATCGGCGGCGTGAAGACCAACCACTACAAGGTCGTGCCCGAGAAGCTTTTCCTCAAGGACTACATCATCCAGTCCGAGACCCGGCGGCTCGGCGTTCCCGAGCTCTCCAGCGCCCAGCGGAACTTCCTGGACACCTTCTTCGCCAACGTCACGCCCGACGAAGGCGAGCTCTGGATCGGCAAGGGCGATTATTACCTCTACCGGATGCGCCTGCGCTTCATCTTCAGCGACGAGAGCACCGGCCGGCACGGGACCTTCGACCTGACCGCCGGCTTCTCCGAGTTCAACAAGCCGGTCAAGGTCGAGGCGCCGACCGGCGACGTCCAGAACATCGACCTGATCGTCCAGTCGCTGCTGCCGTCCATCGCCGAACACCTGCCGCTGGCCAAGGAGGGCAAGGCCAACGTGGTCGGCCTGGAGCAGCCGGAGGGCGGCCTGCCGGTGACCCTCCAGACGACGGCCACCGAGGATTCGGACAACGACGGCCTGCCTGACACTCTCGAACATTTCTACGGTTCCGACCCGATGAACCCGGACACGGACGGAGACGGTTACCAGGACGGCTACGAGGTCAATAACGGCCTCAACCCGACCGGTCCGGGCAAACTCTTCGATTTCGGTATCAGCCAGTGACGGCCTATGGTGACCGGCAGGAGATACGCAGCGGGCCGTGATCGCGCCGCCAAGCCGGATGCCGCCGGCGGGCGGCTTTTGATGCTGCGCGTCGTCATCCTGCTCGGCGTCCTGGCCGTGGCCGCCAGGCTCTTCGTCGTCCAGGTGCTGTCCCACGACTTCTATTCGGCCCTGGCCTCGAACCAGCACGACATCTTCGAACAGCTCTTCCCGGAGCGCGGCAGCGTCTATCTGCACGACCAGGCCGCGACGGACGGCGTCTTCCCGGTGGCGGTCAACAAGACCATGACCCTGGCCTACGCCGACCCGCGGGAGATCGCCGACCCGGCGGACGCCGCCAAAAAGCTGGCGCCGGTCCTCGGCCTCGACGAGGCGGAACTTCTGGCCAAGCTCTCGCACAAGGAGGACCCCTATGAGCCGCTCAAGAGCAAGCTCGACGACGAGACCGTCGCCCGGGCGCAGGCGTTGAACATCCAGGGCATCGGTTATACCAAGGAGCGCTTCCGCTTCTATCCCGAGAAGAACTTCCTGTCGCACGTCATCGGCTTCCTCGGGTCCAACGAGACGGGGGAGAAGGTCGGCCGCTACGGGGTCGAGGGCTTCTGGAACCGCGAGCTGTCCGGCCGGGCCGGCTATCTGGAGACCGAGAAGGACCCGGTGGGCCGCTGGATCGGCGCGGCCGAGCGCAACTTCCGTCCGGCCCAGGACGGCGACGACCTGGTACTGACCATCGACCGGAACATCCAGTTCGTGGCCTGCCAGAAGCTGAAGGAGGCCGTGGCCAAGCACGGGGCCGACGGGGGAGCCGTCGTGATCATGGACCCGAAGAGCGGGGCCATTCTGGCGATGTGCGGCGTGCCCGACTTCGACCCGAACGCCTACTCCGAGGTGTCGGACATCGCGGTCTTCAACAACCCGGCCACCTTCCTGCCGTTCGAGCCCGGCTCGGTCTTCAAGGCGGTCACCATGGCGGCCGCCCTCGACGCCAACAAGGTCATGCCGAACACGACCTACGAGGACACCGGCTCCGTGGCCATCGGTCCCTACACCATCAAGAATTCGGACCTGAAGGCCAACGGCATCCAGACCATGGTCGACGTGCTGGAGAAGTCTCTGAACACCGGCGCCATCTTTGCCGTCCGCCGGCTCGGCCCGTCGGCCTTCGCCCGCTACGTCAGGAACTTCGGCTTCGGATCGCCGTCCGGCGTCGAATTGGACTCCGAGGCGCCCGGCGACATCTCCTCTCTGGACAAGAGCGGCGACATCTGGAGCGCCACCGGCTCGTTCGGCCAGGGCATCACGGTGACGCCGCTCCAGCTGGTCGCGGCCTACGGCGCGCTGGCCAACGGCGGCAAGCTGTACAAGCCCTACATCGTCGACGAGATCAGGAAGCCGGACGGCGGGACGGTCAGGACCGAGCCGAAGGCCGTCCGCCAGGTCATCACCAAGCGGGCCTCGACCCTGATCAGCGGCATGCTCGTCCAGGTGGTCGAGAAGGGCCACGGCAAGCAGGCCGGCGTGCCCGGCTACTACGTCGCCGGCAAGACCGGGACGGCCCAGATACCGCGCAAGGACGGACAGGGTTACGAGCAGGACCTGACCATCGGCTCGTTCGTCGGTTACGCGCCGGTGGACGACCCGGCCTTCGTCATGCTGGTCAAGATCGAGAAACCCCGGGACGTGCAGTGGGCCGAATCCTCGGCCGCGCCGCTTTTTGGCGATATAGCGGAATTCCTGTTACAATATATGAAAATTCCGCCTGATCGGCCGCGCTGAAGCGCCGCCTGAATCCGCAGAAATATGAAGAAATTCGTCGAAAAGAAGCTCGCCCGGGACGCCCGCCGCCTGCTCAAGAGGACCCAGCCCGAGATCATCGGCATCACCGGCTCGGTCGGCAAGAGTTCGGCCAAGCAGGCCGTGGCCGCCGTGCTCGGCGGCAAGTTCCGCGTCGGAGCCAGCCCCAAGAACTTCAACACCGAACTCGGCCTGCCACTGGCGATACTCGAACTGCCCAACGGCGGGCACTCGGTCTGGCGCTGGCTGAAGATCTTCAAGAAGGCCGCCTGGCGGTCCGTGTTCCCGCGCAAGGATTACCCGAAAGTACTGGTCCTGGAGATGGCCGCCGACCACCCCGGCGACATCGCCTATCTGACCTCGATCGCGCCGCCGAAGATCGGCGTCGTGACCGCGGTCGGCGAATCGCACGCCGAGTTCTTCGGCTCGGTGGAGAACGTGGCCAAGGAGAAGCAGACGCTCATCCAGAAGCTGCCCAAGGAAGGGCAGGCGGTCCTGAACCGCGACGAGGAGCGGGTCTGGCAGATGAAGGAGAGGTCGAAGGCTCAGGTCATCGGCTTCGGTTTTCACGAAGAAGCCGACGTCCGGGCGCTGGATGTCTCGATGCGCCACGTGCTCGAGGCCGACGGCGGCTGCGGTATGGCCTTCAAGATCACGGCCGGCGGCGCGACCGTGCCGGTCTTCCTGCCGGGCGTCATCGGCAAACAGAGCGTCTACGCGGCGCTCGCGGCCGCGGCGGTCGGCCTGGCCAAGGGGATGAACCTGGTGGAGATCTCGGACGGTCTGGCCAAGTACGAGCCGCCGCCGGGACGGATGCGCTGCCTGGGCGGCATCAAGCGGACACTGCTCATCGACGACACCTACAACGCCTCGCCCAAGTCGGCGCGGGCGGCGCTCGAGACCCTGCGCGACCTGCCGATCGAGGAGGGGAAACAGAAGTTCGCCGTGCTCGGCGACATGCTCGAGCTCGGACCCGTCTCGGTCTCGGGACACGAGGAGATCGGCAAAATGGCCGCGGAGATCGGCTTGGGCTGCCTGGTCCTGGTCGGCGAGCGGATGGGCGACGCCAAGAAAGCGGCGCTCGCGGCCGGGATGCCCGCGGACAAGATCTTCCATTTCTCCAAGACCGAGGATGCCGGCCGGTTCGTCCAGGAGCGGATGCATCAGGGAGACATCGTCCTGGCCAAGGGCTCGCGCGGCATGCACATGGAGTGCGTGGTCAAGGAACTGATGGCCGAGCCGCTGCGCGCCGCCGAATTGCTGGTGGAGGCGCACGAATAAAAGAACAGAATGGCCGCCCAGCCGGGCGGCCTTTTTACATCCTGCCGCGGCGCTGGTATCCTGCTAGACGATATGACCAAACCTTCGCGGACATTCTGGTTGATCGCCGCCGCCGTGCTGTCGGCCGGCCTGACCTGCGTGATCGGAGGATACGTCCTGAATTCGCACCTGCAGGAAGCCGGATTGCAGGCGCCGTGGATGCAGTCGGCTCGGCGTTTCGCAATTGATGACCAGGGCCTGGCTACGCCGATCAACGATGCCGAGGAGCCGGTCGCGCCGTCCCAGCAGTCCGCCGCGCCCGCCGAAAAGCCGCCCGCCGCGCCGACGACCGCTCAGCCGCCCGACCGGCCCGCTCCCGCCGTCCCGGTGCTCTATGTCGGCGAGGGCTGTCCTCACTGCGAGAAGGTCGAAGAATTTTTGGGGAGCGAAAGCATGCGCGACCGGGTCCGCATCCAGATGAAAGAGGTCTTTCGCGATAAGGCGAACGCGGACGAAATGCTGGCCACAGCCGAGAAGTGCGGCATCTCCAAAGCGTCGGTCGGCGTCCCGCTGCTGTGGACCGGCTCCGAATGTTTGAGCGGCGACGGTCCGATCATCGACTTCCTGAAACAGATCGCCGTATCCTCCTTCTGAACAGCGCCGCCCGCGAGGGCGGCGTTCGGCATTTCGGGAACCGCAGAAATATGATAAAATATCGGTATATTTCCGTCGGCATGAACGTTAGGAATCGCTTCCACGGGTCAAACGGGCTCCTTTCGGCCGCGGCCATGGCCGCGTTTTTTGCGGTGCTGGCGTTCGGCTGGACGCCGGCGTCAGCCGCTTCGGTCTGGGGCTCTCCGGCCGCGCGGGCCGCCGACGAGACCCTGGCCGTCCGCGTCGGCGTCTACGACAACCCGCCGAAGATCTCGATGGACGACAAGGGCCAGGCGGTGGGTTTCTGGCCGGATATCCTGAACGTCATCGCCGCCAAAGAAGGCTGGCGGCTGGAGTACGTCAAATGCGTCTGGGCGGACTGCCTGGCCAAGCTTCAGGCCGGCGAACTCGACATCATGCCCGATGTCGGCGTCTTCGCGGCGCGCCAGGAGATCTACGATTTCAATGCGGAAACGCCCGTCACCAACTGGGGCCTGGTCTATGCCCGCAAAGGCCTGAAGATGGAGTCGTTTTTCGACCTCGGCGGCAAGCGCATCGCCGTCATGGACAACGACATCCACTACGTCGGTCCGGCCGGCCTGAAGACGCTGCTGGCCTCGTTCAACCTCAAGGCCGAGATCGTCGTGACCCCCAGTTACGGCGACGTCCTCAAGGCCGTCCAGGACGGCAGGGCGGACCTCGGCGTCGTCAACCAGATTTTCGGCATCACCGAAGAGGCCAAGTACGACGTCGCCCGCACCAACATCGTTTTCGATCCCGTTGAGCTGCGGTTCGCTTTCCCCAAGGGCGCCGAAAAGAACGCCCGGCTGATCGCGGCCATCGACGACGACCTGCGCCAGATGAAGGCGGACCCGAACAGCGTCTATCATCAGTCTCTGACCCGAAATTTTCTCGCGCCGGCGGAGAAGGTCGAGGTGCTGCCCGGCTGGGTCCGGGTGGTCCTCTGGTGCCTTCTCGGCGCCGCCGCGCTCACGGTGCTGTACCTGGCGCTGCAGATGCGCATCCGGAAGAGGCTGGAGGTGCTGGTAAAGGAACGGACCCGGGACCTCGAAAAGGAAAAGCAGAAATTCCAGCGCGTCTTTTACGGTTCGCACGACGCGCTGCTGATCAAGGACGGCAAGACCCAGAAGATCACCGACTGCAACGACGCCGCGGTGCGGCTGTTCGGCTACGCCAGCCAGAAGGAGATGGTCGGCCTCTCGTCCCTCGAGCTGTCGGCTCCGAAGCAGATGGACGGCCGGCCGGCGGAGACGGCCCTGGCCGAGATCTTCGCCAAACTGCCCGAGCAGGGCGGGACGGTCTTCGAGTGGCTGCAGCGCCGCAAGGACGGCTCGGAGTTCAGCGCGGTCGTGGCGCTGACCCCGCTGGCCATGGGCGACGAGTACATCGTTCACACCTCGATGCGCGACCTGACCGAGATCAAGCTGGCCGAGGACAAGGTCCGGGCCCTCGACCGGCTGAAGTCGCGCTTCGTCACCGTGCTTACCCACGTGATCAGGACGCCGCTCAACAAGATCCGCTGGGCCATGGAGAGCCTGGCCGGCGGCGACTTCGGCGAGGTGTCCAAGGAGGGGCAGTCGCTGATCAAACAGACGATCAACAGCGACCAGGAGATCCTGGGCCTGATCGACGACATGGGCCTGGTGCTCGACCTCGAACGCGGCTCGCTGGTGCTGAACCAGACCCCGACCTCGCTGCAGAGCCTGGTGTTCTCCGTGAAAAAGGCTTTCACGGAAATGCCGGACTGCGAGGGCATCCGGTGCGAGATGGTCGTTCCGAAGACCGAGCCGGCGGCGGTCAACATCGACGCGGAGAGGGTCAGGCGGGTACTGGAGACCCTGCTCGACAACGCCAAGCGCTATTTGACCAGGCCCAAGAAGGAGATCAGGATCGAACTGTCGGAGCGCGACGGCCGGGTGCGCTGCAGCGTGAGCGACACCGGCATCGGCATCCCCAAGGCGGAGCAGTCCTACATCTTCGACCGTTTCTTCCGGGCCTCGAACGCGATGACCGCCTACGCCGACGGCACGGGCATCGGACTCTTCATCGCCAAGTCGATCGTCGAGGCCCACGGCGGATCGATCGGTTTCGAGAGCAAGGAGGGCGAGGGGACGACGTTCTGGCTGGAGTTCCCGGCGGTGAAAGCGAGGACGGCCTAGGGAACGTCGGGAAGATATTACTAAGTCCAAAAGTTCGCCGCCCGGGAGGGCGGCGTTTTGTTGTCCGGGATTGCATTATGCCGCGCCGGTGCTAAGGTGGCGCCAGTCCCATCGGCAGTTCCTTTCGAAAGGAGGGCGTCGTGATCCCCGAAAACCTCCAAGAGAAATTGGCCGCTTTCGTGCGGGAGCGGCAGTCGACCGTCAAAGAGCTGATCGTGCGGTCCATCGCCCGCGGCCTGTCGCCCGAAGACCTGATCTTCATCCTGCCGGCGGATGACGCCGCCAGCCAGAAGGTCACGGCCATCATGTTCGGCCTGGAGAAAGAGGCCGCCGCCGGTCCGCTGCCCAAGGGCCTGGTCGTCGGCAAGGCCGACTTCTTCGCCACCCGCGGCCGGACCTTCGAACAATGCGAGCCCGGCGTCAGCCGGGAGCTCCGCAGCCGGCTTCCCGGCTCGGTCAACGTCCTGGCCGTCGTCGACGGATATTTCTGCGAGGTCTCGTTCATGTATCTGACGCAGGGGCGCAAGCTCCCGGAGGCCTGACACCGATCATGCGAGCGCATCCGCGCTCGCTTTATTATTCATTATTCAATGTCGGCTGGCCGGCAGGCTGCGTCAGGCTTGTTTATTCCCTTTTCTGATGTAAACTGCGGCCAGAACCTTCAAAAGGAGAGATGTAATGTCCGTCAGTCGCTGTCTCACTGCCGTTGCCGCCGTCGCTGCCGTCGGCGCCTGCCGACCCGGCGACAACCCGCTTCCCGGCCCGGCCCTGGGCGCCCGACAACTGCTCGTCATCCTTTGGGACCCGCACCGGCCCGACCACCCGGCGCCCGACAAGCAGGCGATCGCCGACCTGATCTTCGGCGCCGACCCGTCGGTCGCCGGCTACTTCATCGACAGTTCGCGGGGAAGGGTCGCGCTCGAAAAAGCCGCCGTCCTGGGCTGGTACGATGCCCTGAAGCCGGCGGAGCACTACTGGGCGCCGTCGGACGACCAGGACTCCGATGGTGATGGCTGGATCTCCGGACACGTGGAGAAATGGGCCGAGGCCGTCCGTGACGCGGCCAGGGAATTCGACTTCGCGGCCTACGACAAGAACGGGGACGGGATCCTCGAACCCGACGAGCTGGGGGTCATGATCGTCATACCCCAGAATGGAGCCTTCGGCACGAACCGCCAGGCCTTCGGCAGGCAATATCCGACGCCGGAACCGTTGGTGGTCGACGGCGTGCGGATCGACGCCATCGCCGAAGCCTACATCGGCAAGCCTCCTGCCGCCCCGCTGGTCGCGCACGAGCTCGGTCATCTGTTCTTCGACGCCGCGGACGAGTACTTCTGGTTCTTCTTCCCTTACGCCGCCGGCTCGTACTCGCTCTTCGACCAGAGCTGGGCGCTCATGCACGCGGATCCATACAGCCGGCTGCTCTGGGGCTGGCTCGACCCGATCCGGCCGGAGACAAGCGGCTGGTACTCCCTGAGGTCCATGGACCAGACCGGTGACCTGATGTTGCTGCGCGACCCGAAGCGCGGCGACGGCGAGTTCTTCCTCATCGAGAACCGGGAGCGCGGACGATACTACGATTCCCGGCTGGTCGGCGAGGGCCTGGCGATCTGGCTCATCATCCAGGACCCTGACGTTTTCTCGGCGCTGCCGGCCCCCGCCGGCGTTTCGGCGGCGGAGTGGGGCAAGATCCCCGGGAACGACTGGGGCAGACGGGCCATCCGCATGATCCGCCCGGAAACGACGGTGTTCGACGACCGGAAAGCGCTGTGGGGTCCGGCGGACGAGATCAAGCTCTTTTGGCACGACGGCGCGCCGAGCGGATTCACGCTCAAGAACGTCTCCGACCCCGGCGCGGAGATGGGATTCTACCTCGACATCGCCAAATAGCGGTGTCTCCTGCAGGCCCGGCCTCTTGGTCGGGCTTTTACAGTTCCATCTATTAACAAAAAAAGATTTCTCGGTGGGAGAAATCCCTTTTGGTAGTCCCACGGGGATTTCGCCTCCCCCGCGGCTCGGGTCTTGGGGCCCCTGCCCCAAGCCTCGCCGCTCCTCCGGCGCCCGGGTCGGCTCGGACTGCCATTCAAGGCAGTCCTCGCCGTACCCTTCAACTCCCTATGGGACTTCGGCATTCAAAAAGCTCCGCTTTCAGCGGAGCCTTCATTTTTGGTAGTCCCATGGGGATTTGAACCCCAGTTTTCTCCGTGAGAGGGAGACGTCCTGGACCGGGCTAGACGATGGGACCGTCATTTCGCTGAACCAGCGTAGCAGAAAGTTGAAATTTTGTCGAGATAAGGGCCAGCGACGGGCGCGTCCAGAACAGCCGGCCTTGGTCCCGGCTCGATAAATGGCATATCATACCGGCATATGGCCAGGATCCCCGCCGTCGCCAAGGCTTACGATGCCGTCGCCGAGAGTTACGCCGCCGAGAACTGGAAGACGCGACCGTCGCTGCCCAGCCTGAAAAGGTTCGCCGCTTCGCTTCCGGCCAAAGCCAGCATCCTCGACGTCGGATCTGGCGCCGGTCAGGATTCGCATTACTTCCGCGGGCGCGGTTTTCAGGTCACCGGCATCGAGCCGTCCAGACAACTTTTGAAGATCGCACGCCAAAAAGTTCCCGGCGCGAAGTTCATCAACGCCGATCTAGATCACGCCGTGCTCCGGGCGGGCATTTTCGACGCCGCCTGGTGCAACCGGGTCTTTCAGCACGTCAGCTTGAAGGACCAGGAGCGCTTTCTGAAAAAGGTCCGCCGGTCCCTCAGATCCGGCGGCCGGTTCTACCTGTCGCTCAAGATCGCGCCCCGGCGCAGCCATGAAACGGTCAAGAAAGAGGGCGGGCTGCGGTTCCCGGTCGTTCACACGACCTTCAAGCGGATCGGGTCTCTCTTGAGGCGCTCCGGCTTTGACGTCGAAAAGAAAGCGGATTGGGGCGTGGCCCGGATGTGGGAATTCTATTGCGTCGCGCGCTGACCTGGCGCCGGCTGTCCCGGCCTGCCGCGGCAGCCGATCCGAAAAAAAATGACCGCCCCTCGCGCAGGGGCGGTCTTGGTGATGCGGCTAGGCCGCCAGGACGATCCAGGTGTCCGGCTGGCCCTTCTTGCCGCCGAGCGGCAGGCACCGCGACAGGTGGCGGACGAGCGGCGACATTGCGCAGACGTGCGCGTCCTGGCCGCTGACGGCGGCGTGCAGGTAGAGCAGCACGGTCTCGTCCAGCGCGTTGCCGATGTAGCGCCAGAGGTCGCCGAAGTAGCCGTTGTGCCGCGAGCGGGGGATCATCTGCCAGAGCGTTTCGTTCACGGCTTCGGACAGCGCGTGGTCGAACTCCCGGAGCTCCGTCTTGAGCGGAGCCAGGTCGCCCTCGAAGACCTGGTCGTGGACGTCGCGCTGCGTGTCGCGCTCGCGCCACAGCGTCTCGCCCAGGCAGCGGGCCAGCGAGCTCCAGCGGCCGACCATGTGGTCGAGGACCGCGGTCCGGCACTCCTCCTGGGTCATCCACTCGGTGTGCGGCAGCAGCTCGTTGAGCTGGCCTCGCGGGATGACGATGAGCTTCTTGACCGCGGGGTGCGACGGACGCCGCGGCAGGTTGAGGGCCAGCAGCAGGTTCTCGGTATCGATCCGGTCGGCGATGTCGGCCGCCGGAGCGAAGCGGAAGTGGCCGCGGGCCGCGGCGGTGAAGAGGCTCTCCAGGTTGCCGAAGGCGCGCAGCACCAGATCGTGGTGCCGGTCCCCGGCTCGCTCCAGGCAGCGGGCCCGGAGCTCGTTCTCATGGGTCTTGCGCCATCCGCTCATTTGCGGCTCCTTTCGTGGAAACGTGGAAAGAACCCGATAACCTACGTGATTTTTCGACGTTTGTCAAGGTTGCCGGCCCTTTCCGGCAATAAAAAATGGTCCGGGCGCGGCGGCCGGACCGGTTATCCGAAGTTCATTTCTTTTCAGCCGCCAGCTCGACGAGTCCTTGGAGCCAGATCATGTTCACCTCGATCGCTTTCGGGAGCGGCGTCGCGCCCGTCGTTTCGACGGTGACGCAGTGCGGAGCGCCCAGGTGCCAGAAGAGGTCGGGGAGCGAGCCGTCGTGCCGGTCGATGAATCCCATCTCGTCCGTGCGCACGGCCGCGGCCGTGCCGCTGTCGTCGCTGACCACTTTTCCGGCAGCGTCCACCTTCACGTGGAACCCGGCGCCGATCGGCGCGTTCCTGAGCACCGGCACGACCCTGCCGATGCCTTCGACGATGCCGCGGTAGCGCGTCAGGTCGCCGAAAGCGTAGTGGTAGGCGGCCGGCGGCATCCCGGCGGAGATATGGTCCTGGTGCAGGTCCAGGCAGACGACCGCCTGGCCCAGGGGATCATTGCGCAGCAGGTCGTGCTGCAGTTTGGTCTCGGCGGCGAGGCGGGCGCCGGACCGCGGGTCCGAGGCCCACATCCAGGAGCGGAACGGCTTTCCGGCGCCCAGGTCGTCGACCAGCGAGCCGTCCTCCAGCTCGTAGCGCAGGAAGTCGTTGTTGCCGACCGACCCGGGGTCGTTGTCGCAGTTGTAGCGGATGCCGCGTTCGAACCCCGACGGGTTGCCCAGCGGATAGATCACCGCTTTGAGCCCGGCGCCGTGGATCAGATCGAAGACCTCGCCAGCGCGTTCCAGAAGGGTCAGGGGACCGGCCATTTCGTCGCCGTGGATGCCGGCCCGGACGAAGACCACCCGGTCAGCCGGGCCGATGTCCGCCGAGGCCAGTCTCAGGAAAGTGAATTCTCCGCAGCCGTGGCGCAGCTGGTGCTCGTCGATCCGCGCGTCCGGCCGACGGCCCAGCGCGGCCGCGATCTTGTCCCGGTATTCGGAAGCTTTCATATGGGCCTAAATATAGTCCGTCCTGCCGGGGCCAACAAGCCCGACCGGGCTTATTCCGTCGGACGGCGGCAGATGTTACAATGCCTGCAGTGCCTCGTATATATTCACGACAAGATATGGACCCGTTATCCCCCAAGCCCGCTAAGAAAAACGCCCCGGCAGCGCCGTCGGCCGCTTCGGCCGAAAAAAAACCAGGGGATCTCGGCTTGAAGCCGCCGTCCTGGGTCAACAGGGCGGTAGCCGCCGCCAAGAGCAAAACGGGATCCGGTCCGGACAACACCGGGCCGATGAAGGCCATGTTCAGCCTGCTCGGCCTGATCATGATCGGCGGGTTCGGTTTTTATTTCCTGGACGCCTACGTCAACAGCGCGGCCGACATGCCGGACGGCTGGACCCAGGTGATCCGCCGCACCGCCATCCCGCCGGCCGGCGCTTTCGCCGTGCGCGAGCCAGTGACCGTGGACGTCAAGCCGCTGCAGGCGGCATACAACGTCAAGGCCGACCTTTCCGACGTCCCCAACGTCGCCGATTTCAGCCTGAGCGACGGGGCCAAGACGCTGCTGGCCAAGAACCTGTTCGTGGTCACGCCCGGCTGGGAGCGCGAATTCTTCCCGCTCTACGAACGGAACCGCTATAACCAGCTGCCCAACTTCGTGACCGTCGACTCGGTCGTGCACAATTACCACCTGATGTTCAACCACCTGCTCGAGCAGCTGGAGAAGGGCAAGCTGGCCGACCAGGCGCGGACGCTTTCCGCCGACCTGCTCAGGGCGTCGCAGGCCCAGTACCAGACCCTCCGGGGCACGGCCTGGGACAACGCCGCCCGCCGTAACATCGGCTTCTTCGCCGTCGCGGCCAGGCTGCTCGACCCGACATCCGAGATCCCCGTTATGGTCGAGCCCGAGGTCGTGGCCGAGCTCGAACTGATCGAGAAGCACGGCGGCATCAGGCCGTCGCCCGTGATGAACATGGGACTGGAGGCCAGCCTCGGCGCGCCGCCGGCGCTCGGCGACGAGTACCTGGAGGACTATTCCCAGTACGTGCCCCGCGGCCACTACGAGAAGTCGGAACAGCTGCGCGCCTATTTCAAGGCGATGATGTGGTACGGCCGGCTGACCTTCCGTTTCAAGAACGACGACGAGGTCAGGTCCGCGGCGCTCATGACCGCGGCACTGGACAATAAGGAGGTACTCTCCGGCTGGGACTCGATCTACGAGCCGATCGGCTTCTTCGTCGGCCAGAGCGACGACGTCACCTTCTACCAGATGCGCGGCGCGCTCCAGGCCGCCTACGGCGAGCCCATCGGCGTCCGCCGGCTGGCCGACGACGCCGCCAAGTTCGACGTTCTCAAGGCCGAGCTGGCCAAGCTGGCCCCGCCGCAGATCAACTCCATCCCGATCTTCGATGAAAGCATCAGCCCGGACCGCGAGAAGGAGATCAAGGGATTCCGCTTCCTCGGACAACGCTTCACTGTTGACGCCTCTATCTTCCAGCGACTGGTCTACCGCGACGTCAAGGAGAACCCCGAGGGGCAGAGGCGGATGCTGCCGATGAGCCTGGACATTCCGGCCGCCCTCGGCTCGGAGGAGGCGCTGAGCATCCTCGAGAACGCCAAGCAGGCCGAGTATCAGAATTATCCTGAGAACATGTCCCGGCTGCGCGGCTATCTCGGCGGGCTGAACGACGAGGTCTGGACCCAGGACCTCTATTGGGGCTGGCTCTTCGCCCTGCGGCCGCTGCTCCAGCCGAAGGGCGCCGGCTGGCCGAGCTTCATGACCAACGAGGCCTGGACGCGCAAGGACCTGAACACCTTCCTCGCCAGCTGGACCGAGCTCAAGCACGACACCATCCTTTACGCCAAGCAGGTCTACGCCGAACTCGGCGGCGGCCCGGGCGAGATCCCGAAACGGGACGACCGCGGCTACGTCGAGCCGGAACCGGTGGCTTACGCCCGGCTGGCCTCGCTCACCGGCATGACCAAGCGCGGGCTGGAGGCCAGGAAGCTCATCGGCAGCCAGGAATCGGCCGATCTCGACCTGATGAACACGCTGCTCCTGAAGCTCAAGATCATCGCGGAAAAGGAGTTGTCCGGGGAGAAGATCTCCGACGACGAATACGAGCTGATCCGCTCCTTCGGCGGGCAGCTGGAGCACCTCTGGTCGGAGATCAACAAGGAGGAGCTGGAGGCCGCCCAGATGAGCCGGCAGAACTTCCTCGACCAGAATCCGGCGGCGCTCGTCGCCGACGTGGCCACGAACCCCAACGGCCAGGTGCTGGAGGAGGGGACCGGATCGATCGCCAACATCTACGCCATCGTCCCGGTCGACGGCAAGCTCAAGGTGGTCAGCGGAGGCGTCTTCTCCTATTATGAGTTCCCCTGGCCGCTGAACGACCGCCTGACTGACACTAAATGGCGGGACATGCTAGACTCCGGGCAGGCCCCGGCCCCGCCTGAGTGGACCGGCGCCTTCGTCGCGCGCTAGCATGCACCGGAAGAGCAAGATCGAGATCACCTTATTGTGCCTGTCCGCGGCGGTCTTTACCGCCGCGGTTTTGGCGTCGGACGGCCGCATCGCGCCGCGGCCCTGGGAGCAGCAGGCGATCTCGGATGATAGCGCCGCCGGCGGACTGACGCCGGACCAGGCCGCGCTGCAGACGCGGCGTCAGGCCGCCTTCGACGCTTTCCGGCGGCAAAAACTGGCCTTGGCCGAGCGCGCGCCGGAGACGACGCTCGTCGCCGCCGGCGACATCATGCTGTCGCGGACGGTCGCCGCGAAGATGTCCGCCGCCGGCAGTTACGACCTGCCGTTCCTGAAGACGGCCGATTGGCTGCGTTCCGGCCAGGCCGCGTTCGGCAACCTGGAGACCGCGGTCACGCCGGGCCGGGCCGTCCTGCCGGGCGAGATGATGTTCCGCGCCGACACGGCCACGGCCGCCGCCCTGAAGCGGGCCGGCTTCACCGTCCTGTCTCTGGCCAACAACCACACCCCGAATTTCGGACAGTCCGGGCTCCGGGACACTTTCAAATATCTCTCTGACGCCGGTCTGCTGTTAGCCGGCGCCGGCAAGGACGAGGCGGCGGCCCGGGCGCCGGCGCTGTTCCAGGCCGGCGGCCGGCGTTTCGCCGTCCTGGCCTACAACGACAGCGACGTCGTCCCGGCTAGCTACGCCGCTTCGGCCGACCGGGCCGGCACGGCCTTCATGGACATCGACCGCCTGCGAGCCGACCTCGCCGCCGTCCGGCCGACGGCCGACGTCGTCATCGTGTCCATGCATTCCGGCTCCGAATACACGCCGCGGCCCAACGCCAGACAGACCGCTTTCGCTCACGCGGCGATCGACGCCGGCGCCGACCTGGTCATCGGCCACCACCCGCACGTCGTCCAGACCGCCGAGATCTACGGCGGCAAGCCGATCCTCTACAGCCTGGGCAATTTCGTCTTCGACCAGGACTGGTCGCGGGAGACCCGCGACGGGCTGGGCGCCCGGATCGTGTTCGACGGCAACGAGGTTGGCCGCATCGAACTCCTGCCACTGACCATCGAGAATTCCTGCCAACCGACGCCGGCGGCCGGTGACGACAGCCGCCGCATTCTCGGCCGACTGGGCCTGGCCCCGGCGAGCCGGGCCGCCTACGCCTGGTCGCCGACGAGCGCCGACCTCGAGGCTATCGCCGCGCCGATGATCTACGTCAGGGAACCGGCCGCCCGGGCGACGAAATTGGCCAAGCGGCTGGACCTGGACATTGACGGCGACGGCCAGGCCGAGACCTTCGCGCTGAAGGACGGCGTGCTGGACATGACCGGCGGCGCGGCGGGCTGGCGCTCGCCCGACAGCTGGTGGGTGGACAATTTCGCCGTGGCCGACGTCAACGGCGACGGCGACCCGGAACTGGCCATGTCCGCCTGGCGCGCCGGCAGCTTCGGCGAATCCAAGCCGTTCTGGGCCGAGGATGACGCCGAGGTCCGCAACCATTTCTTCGTCTTCAGCCTGAAGGACGGCCGGGTCGGGTCGCTCTGGCAGTCGTCGGCCCTGGAACGGCCGAACTGCGAGTTCGTTTTCGCCGACATCGACGGCGACGGCCGACAGGAACTGGTCGTCAACGAGGGCGATTACGGTCCGGGCGCGGCCTGCCGCGGCCGCAGCCTGGCGGTCTGGCGCTGGAGCGACTGGGGCTTCGCCAACGCCTGGAGGGGTCCGGACGGCTCTTTCTCCGGACTGACGGCCGGTTCGGCCGGCGGCCGGGCCTATTTCGCCGCTGACCGGCTGGACGCGGCCCTATGAAGCCGCCCGGCGCAATGGCGCTTGTCGGCGGGAAGATTGCCGGAAACGGCGGTTTCCGCTATACTGTGGCAAAGGTGCGAATTTCCGCATCTTTTCCGCGTTTTTGGCCATGAGCTGGCTGGACACTTTCAAATTCAACCGGGTGGTCGCCGTGCTGATCTATTCGGATTTCCTGATCATTTCGGCCAGCGGTTTCCTGTCGCCGATCATCGCCGTCTTCTGGACCAGCCAGATCCGCGGCGGCAACCTGGCGGTCGTCGGCTTCACCACCACGGTGTTTTGGGTGGTCAAGTCCATCCTGCAGGTGCCGATCTCGGCGTACGTGGACAAGAAGGGCAGCGACATCCTGACCTTCGTCCTGCTGGTCGCCGGTTCGCTGCTCGGTTCGACCATCCCGCTGCTGTACTACTTCTTCGCCACCGACGTCTGGCACGTCTACCTGTTCGAGGGCCTGAACGGCGCGGCCAACGCCCTGATGGTCCCGACCTGGCTGGTGCTCTTCTCCAAGAACCTGGACAAGCGCCGCGAGGCGACCGAGTGGGCGGCCCACAGCAACGCCGTCGGCGTCGGTTACGCCGCCGCGGCCGCAGTGGGCGGCGTCCTGGCCCAGCGTTACGGCTTCCACCTGATCTTCCCGCTGGTCTCGACGCTCATGTTCGCCGGCACGCTGGCGATCCTGCTCATTCGCGACGAACTGGTCATCTCCGAGCACCGCCGCGCCGTCCGCTGCCCGCCCGGGCAGGTCGACTGCCAGCAGAAAGATCAGATCTCAAGATGATTATGGCCCAATATTGGCACGACTTCCTCTATACGCCGCTGCTGAACGCGCTGATGTACCTGTACACCGGCCCGGCTTTCGGCAATCTCGGCGTGGCTATCATCGAGCTGACCGTCGCCCTGCGCATCCTGCTCCTGCCGTTCACCATCGTTGACGAGCGCAGCCGTTACCTTTACGAGAAGCTCAACAAGAAGATCGGGTCCATCGAGCGCGATTTCAAGGCCGACCCGGTCAAGCGCAAGGACAAGATCCGCGAACTGCTCAAGGAGCACAAGGTCAGCTACTGGTCCAAGGTCATCGTCCTGGGCATCCAGCTCCTCGTGCTCGTCCTGCTCTACCAGGTGTTCATGGGCGGCATCCGCTTTACCGCGCACGAGGTCCTCTATTCCTGGGTGACGGCGCCGGCGACGGTCAACACCAACTTTCTCGGCTTCGACCTGTCCCAGAAGAGCGTCTTCTGGCCCTCGGTCGTCGCCGTAATCCTGTTCCTGCAGATCTACTCGGTGCAGAAGAAGCGCGAGCATCTGGTCACCCGGTCGGACGTGATGTACATGATCCTCTTCCCGGTCTTCTCCCTGGTCGCCCTGCTCCTGCTGCCCATGGTCAAGTCGGTCTTCGTCCTGACCTCGATGTTCTTCTCGATGTTCATCTTCTGGTTCAGACAGGTCTTCTTCAAGGTCAACGGCTCGCCGGAGGAATGAGCCGGACCGAACGAGCACCCCGGAACGGCAGCGGCGGCCTGGTCCCAATGATTGACGGGACCGGGCTTTTTTGGTTTACTGTCTCTTGACGCCAAGACAATGGTTTTTGGCTCAACCAAGCCCTATGTCCGAAAGTCTCGATAAAATAATGTATTCTTTCGTCGTCGAGGACGTCCTCAAGGGGCTGTTCATCCACGTGCCCCCGGGCTACGTCGCCTGCGTCTACGACCTGGGTTTCGGCGTGCTCAAGAAGGTCATGACCCCCGGACTGCACCTGAAGATCCCGTTCTGGCAGAAAGCCAAGCTGTTCAACACCCAGACCCTGGAGTACTCGATCAGCCGGAAGTTCAATCCGGAGAACGAGCAGGCCCTGGGCGACATCCCGGTGCTGGCCCAGACCTTCGACGGCAAGCGCATCTCGGTCGAGGGCACCGTCCTGCTGCGGCTGGACATCAACCAGGTGCCGACCATCTGGCAGACCATCGGCGACGACTTCGTCTCCAAGATCGTCCGGCCGACCATCAGGAGCCGGATGCGCATGATCGCCTCGCGCTACAACTACCAGGATATCGTTTCCACGCGGCGCGACGCCGTCGAGGTGGACGCCAAGAACGAACTGGAGCGCATCTTCTATCCCCGCGGCATCTTCGTGGAGAACGTCCTGCTCTCGGAGATCTGCCACGCCGGAGGGAAGGATTCGAAGGGCGAGGATTGCGTGGAGTAACTGAATATCGGAACGCTCCGGCAAGGCTGGAGCGTTTTTGTTTTGTCGCGCCTCCTTATAGCTCCAGAACCGGACCCGCGAGAAGGCGCATCTAACCTTAATTGAACCGCGCTTGACAGCCCGGCAGGGGACTATATAATTAGCACTCGGAAAGCCTGAGTGCTAACCATATGCCCGCTTCGTCGGACAACCGCAAAAAGAAGGTCTTCCGCGCCGTGGTCCGCGAGTACGTCGAGACCGCGGAGCCGGTCGGCTCGCACACTATCGTGGTCAAGTACCGCCTGGGCGTCTCGCCGGCCACCATCAGGAACGACATGGCCGACCTGGAGGCCGCGGGCCTTTTGGAACAGCCGCACACTTCGGCGGGCCGCATCCCCACGGAGAAGGGTTATCGTTTTTACGTCGAAGAGTTCGTCGATCCGGAGGCCGCCGCGCCGACCGGCCGGGAGCGCCTGCTCGAGGCCGTCGCCGAGCTCGATCGGAGCGCCGAGCGGGTGGCCAAGGAGCTGGCCCGCGCCGCCGCGGAACTCGCCGACGAGACCGTGCTCGTGAGCTTCGGGCCGGACCGCACTTACGTGAGCGGCGTGGCCAACCTCTTCAACAAGCCCGAGTCCCGCGAGTCCGAACTGCCGGCCGCCGTTTCGCACATCATCGACGATATGGACCGGGTCATGGCCGACCTGCGCCGCCGGATGAACTCCGACGTCGAGGTGCTGATCGGCGAAGAGAGCCCGTTCGGCAGCCTGTTCAGTTCGGTCGTCGCCCGGCTCGACGGCCGCGACGCCGATGACGGCATCTTCGGCATCGTCGGGCCGAAGCGCATGGATTACGACGCCAACGTCGCCCTGGCCAGGTTCATCCGCCAGATGATGTCCGGCCGATAAGTTCTTATATATATGGAGGAGCAGCAGAAGGATCAGAACCAGACCGCGGCCGCCCCGGCCGCGCCGCCGGAGGACGAGCTGGCCAAGGCCAGGGCCGAAGCCGCGGACTACCTCGCCGGCTGGCAGCGGGCCAAGGCCGACTACGCCAACCTCAAGAAAGAAATGGAACGGGCCCGCGAGGAGCTGGTAAAATACGCCTGCGCCGGCTTCATTTCGGAACTCCTGCCGGTCGTGGACAATTTCAAGAAGGCCGCAGCGCACGAACCGAAGTTCGACGCGACGCCGCCGCCTGACGCCGGCCAACTCAAGCAGTGGGCCGCCGGTATCGGCCAGATCCGCCAGCAGATCGATACGGTGCTGAAGAAAGCGGGCGTCACGGCCATCGAGGAGACGGGCATCGCCTTCGACCCCTCGATCCACGAGGCCATGATGACCCGGAAGCAGGAGGGGGCCGCGCCGGACCTGGTCATCCAGGTGCTCGAGCCCGGCTACAAGCTGCACGACAAGGTGCTCCGGCCGGCCAAGGTCATCGTCAGCGAGTGAATTTAAGCGAACAATGAACCAAACATTTAAACTCTTCATCAGGATATGCCGAAGGTATTAGGGATCGATCTCGGAACCACCAACTCCTGCATGGCCGTCATCGAGGGCGGCCAGCCCAAGGTCGTCGAGAACAAGGAGGGCGCCCGCACCACGCCGTCGGTCGTCGCCGTTACCAAGACCGGCGAGCGGCTGGTCGGCCAGCTGGCCAAGCGCCAGTCGGTCGTCAACCCGGAAAACACGCTCTACTCCATCAAGCGGCTGATCGGCCGCCGCTGGACCGATCCCGAGACCCAGCACGAGGCCCAGCTCCTGCCGTTCCGCATCGTCCAGTCCGGCGACGGCGTCAAAGTGATGATGGCCGGCAAGGAATACTCGCCGCAGGAGATCTCGGCCATGG
>JBAIXY010000015.1:0-5721 GCA_037916205.1 Vicinamibacterales bacterium
GTCCCCGGCGACCTTGCCGATGGTCCCCTTTTCCAGGAAATACTCGTAGAGCCTGGCTTCGACGTACTCCTCGAGCGCGGCCCGGTACGAGCCTTCCTGGGTCAGGTCGGCGATATCCTCGGCCGCCTGCCGGACCTTCTTGAAGCCGGCCTCGGCCTCGGACAGGAGGGCGACGGCGGCCCGGTGGTCGTCCCGGTGCAGCGCGAAGATGGACCGCTTGGAGGCGGACAGGGCGTCGCCAGAAAGCTTGATCACCTCGCGGCGGGCCGCTTCGTAGGCGGCGATCTGCTTGCGGACGGTCTCCAGGTATTTTTTGTCGACGACGGACATCACTTCGCGGACACGCCGAATTTATGGTAGAGCTCGGCGATCTTCTGCTCGCGCAGCTTCGGATCGGCGCTGGCGCGGCGGATCCGTGATTTCTCCCCGCGGATGTGCTTGCGGCTGCTGCGGGTGAGGTTCGGGCGGATCTTCATAGCGGTTTCTGTCTGGTTGGGTTACTACGACAGGATAACCCCGGCCGGGCCAAAAAACAAGCCGCCGCGGATAAAAAATCCCCCTCACCTTGCAGGCAAGGTGAGGGGGAAAGTTCAGACGCATTCGCGGATGGAGCCGCCGTTGTCGTCCGGCAGGTATTCCATCAGGTCGTTGTTCATGCTGCCGTCGCCGAAGTGCTCGATCAGGCCGAAGGTCAGGCGCTGGCGCCGGATGACCTTGGGTTTCACCGAGAACAGCCGGATGACGCCGGTGACGACCACGAACACGAGCAGGATGCCGATCGGCAGCTTGAAGTCGGATATCTGGTAGGACCAGATCCGCCAGCTGTTCTTCGGGAAGCTGGTGACCAGGAAGGCCAGCATGGCCCCGACCAGGGCGACCCAGCTCAGGATCTTGGACAGCTGCCGGGCCAGCTTGAGCTCGCCGGTCATCAGGAAGTGGGACAGGGCCCGCCAGAAGATCTCCAAGTGGCGCCAGCGCTTCCACTTCAGCTCGATCTTCTGGTCGACCAGTTCGAACATCAGCGACCAGCTGCCCGTGTTCAGGTACGTCCCCTTGTCGGTGGAGACGCGGCGCCACTCGTGCGAGTGGCCCAGGACGACGACCTTGACGTCGTCGTTGTCCCTGAGGAGCTTCCTGGCGTAGCTGTCCACGCCGACGCTCGTGACCGACTCGGCGATGGCCCTGGCCGTGTTGGAGATGCTCGTCTTCATCCGGAGATGCCAGATGCCGAAGAGCAGGCTCCACAGGTAGTTCCAGACCGCCGCCAGCACGACGTAAGCGGACCAGCCCCAGCGGTGCAGGGCCGCGTTCATGACCAGGCTGCGGTAGTTGACCAGCCGCCCGACCAGCGGGTAGTAGAGCTTGATCCGGTTGAGCAGGCCCACGGTCATGTAGGAGCCGTAGGGCATGTTCAGGATCGGGTGCCGGAGCTTCAGTCCGAAGCCGCCGTCCTTGAGCCCGAAGCGGTGGGTGACGATCACCTTCTTGGGGTCGACCTGGTTCTGCGCCTCGGCGTTCATGCCGTGGTCGTAGAGCACCTGGCGGTGCTTCAGGCGGAAGTTCATGGTCTGGTCGATGAACCGGACCTTGGCCTGGAGCTCCGTGTCCCAGCCGGCGATGCGCCGCAGGACGCGGGTCTGCACCCGCTTCCAGCAGAGGGACAGGTCGTGGTTGCCCACGTAGATGTCCAGGTGGCAGTTCGGCCGCCGGATGAAGAAAGCCAGCGCGTCGAAGAACTCCTTGTGGCCGGCCATGATCTTCTTCATCTTGGCCACGGCGATGGCCTCGTACGGCGGCTCGATGAACCGGCCGTTCCAGCTGACCGCCAGCGGGTCGAAAGTGTCGCCCAGCAGGCTCAGGGTCAGCCTGGCCGACCGTCCGTACCTTTCCAGGACGCGGTCGATGAAGTCGACGAAGACGAGGTCGTTCGGGAAATCCTCGAGCGGGTTCTGCGGGTCGACGCTCGGATGAGCGGCGACGCCGAAGAGGAAACGCTTGAGCGATCTCCAGGCCCGCTTGTGCCAGGCCTGGTGCCGTCTGACGTCCTTGTCCACGCCCTCGGACATATGCAGGTCGCTGATGACGACGTTGGCCTCCTCGCAGGGAGGCTCGTTCGGTACCCCGGCCTGTCCGCCGGAGGCTACCTTGGTCACGTCTTCCTTGACGCTCACGGTGAACCTCCTGCGAATGCGTATGGGTTTTAAGGAGCTTTGTTGACGGAAAAAACGGCCTATCCGCGTTTCCCGCCAGACAGGCCATTTGACCATAAATAAGGCGGTTTGTCAACGCCGGCGCCGGCGTCCCGCCATGCCTCGCCGCTCACTTTTTGTTCAGCAGGCCGTAATAGAATTCTTCGGTCCGCTCGGCGATCTTGTCCCAGTCGTATTCGGAAGCGACCCAGGCCCGGGCGCGCTCGCCGCGCTCGGCGACGATCTCGGGATGGTTCAGAAGCATCCGGATCTTGGCCCGCAGGTCGTCGGCGTCGGCGTTGACGAAGGTCAGTCCGCTGTGGTCGATGGACTCGACGTTCTCCGGGATGTCCGAGACCAGGGCGCAGCGGCCGGCGGCCATGGCTTCGAGGATCGAAACCGAAAGCCCCTCGGCCTCGGACGGATGGACGTACAGGTAAGCGTTGGCGAAAAGCTGGCGGAGCGCGGCGCCCGACTGGAAGCCGGTAAAGATGATGGACGAGTTGCCTTCGCTCAGCCGGCGCAGGTATTCGGCGTACTCCGGGCCGAAGCCGGGCGCGCCGACGATCACCAGCTTCTTTTCCTTTTCGAAGCCGTCGTAGGCGGCGATCAGGTGATGGATGCCTTTCTGCCGGACCAGCCGGGCCACGGTCAGGATGTAGCCGTCGCGCTCCAGGCCCCACTTGGCCAGCAGGTCGCTTCCCGGGTAGCCGCGGATGACCGCGCCGTTGGGAATGTAGGCTGGCGCGACGCCGTAGGTGGCGCGGCAGTACTCCCGGATGCTCTTGGAAACGGCGATGGTGGCGTGAGGGAATTTCAGCGCGGCCCATTCGCCGAAACGCAGGTAGGCGCGGGCCAGCCAGCCCCACTTCTGGTGAAGCCGGTCGATGCTGTGGAAGGTGACGACCACCCTGCAGCCCGGCTTGAGGAGCCGCGGTATCCAGGCCAGCGTCGCCGGGCCGACCCCGTGGTAGTGGATCACGTCCGCCTTTTTCGTCAGCGCGCCGAAGCTGCTGAGCAGGGTGTGGGTGAAGGTGTCCAGGTGCTTGGTCGGGATCGAAGGCATCCGGCGCAGAGTGATGCCGCGGTACTCGGTCAGCCGCCGGTCGACGAAGCGCGGCCGGACGTAGGCCAGGACGCGGTGTCCCCGGCCGGCCAGTCGGACCGCCAGCTCCTCAACATGGCGCTCAATGCCGCCGGCCTCCTCGCTCACCGGCAGGCCCTTGAGGCCGATCATGACGATGGATAACGGTTTTTGCGTCATATCTTGTTTCAGTTTATCACGGCGCGGCGGCCGCCGGAACGCCGGCGCACGAAAAACGCCC
Organism: Vicinamibacterales bacterium; assembly: GCA_037916205.1. Taxonomy (GTDB): domain Bacteria; phylum Patescibacteriota; class Patescibacteriia; order SG8-24; family SG8-24; genus JBAIWZ01. The sequence goes on from JBAIXY010000015.1 coordinate 3,515, forward strand.
GGCCGAAGCCGGGCGTTCCGATGTCCGCGGTCACTTCAGTACGTCGCCGAAGCGTTTCTCCAGATTCTGGACCTGACTCGCGATGTGCTTGCGCAGGAAGTCCGCCTCGGGCGAAGCCCCCTTGCCGCCGGCGCTCATGGCGTCGAGCGCTTTCTGGTCCAAGTAGATGTCGCGGGTCCGGGCTTCCACGACCGACTGGGCCAGGCTCGGGTTCATCTTGGAATGTTCGGCCGCCGTCTGGATCCAGCCATCATTGAACATGGCGCTCACCTTGGCGGCGTCCTGCGGCCCCATCGTGGCCTCCACCTGGATGCCGGTGACGTTGCCGCTGGCGTCATAGCGGAAGCCGGCGTTGCCGCCCTCGAAACTGACCAACTCGTGGCCCCCGGCGACCGGATTGACCTCGACCTTCGGAGGTTTCGGCGTCTCCGCGACATGCGCCGCTTCGTGGACCTCGCTGGCTGCGCCGCCTCCGGCGACCGGCTGTTCAACGGCAGTGCCGCCGCCCTGGCCCATCCTCTCGAGCGCCAGGCGGGCGGCGCGTTTGGCGTCAAAGCCTCCGGCCACCTTGATGACCTGACCGTCAGCCGTCCTCAGTTCGAGCATCTCGCCGGCGCGGGCCGGATGATCGGCCAGCGCGCGGAGCGAATCGGCTGTGGCGCCGCGTCCGACCCAGCTGTCGCCAAGCTTGACCTGGTTCGGGGTGTAGACGCCCTTGAGTTCGGTCGCGACCGCGGCTTTCTCTACTACCTTGCCGACAGGCACGGCCTCATGGGCGGCCTCATGGACCGGCGGGACCACGGTTTCTTGAGCCGTATCGACCCCGCCGCCCTGGCCCATCCTCTCGAGCGCCAGGCGGGCAGCGCGCTTGGCGTCAAAGCCGCCGGCCACTTTGATGATCTGGCCGTCGGCGGTCTTCAGTTCGAGCATCTCGCCGGCGCGGGCCGGATGATCGGCCAGCGCGCGGAGCGAATCGGCGGTGGCGCCGCGCGATACCCCGCTGTCGCCGAGCTTGAGCTGGTTCGGGGTGTAGACGCCCTTGAGTTCGACCGCGCCCTTGACCACCTCGGCTGACGGCGCGCCCTGCCCTTTGAGCAGGTTCAGCTCCCGCGAGGCGGCGGCGCGGGCATGGATGTCATCGGCGTCCACCGTGAACTGGTGGCCCTCGGCGTCGGTCAGCGTGACCTGGCCCTCAGGCGGCGCGTGCAGCAGCTTCTCTAATTCAGCCTTGGGCACATGCCGGGTCTCGAAGACCTGCTGATACTGGTCGACGCTCTTGAATTCGGCGACATCCGCCGGCGCCGGCTCGCCTTCGGCCGGGCTGACCTCGGACAGCCCCTTCGGAACCTCGATCTTCACAGGTTCGCTGGCCGAGAACCGTTCGACGATGGCGAACTTCTTTTCCAGGGACTTCTCCAGCGCGTGGGCGGCCGGACTGTTGCCGTAGCCCATGGCCTTCAGCTTGTCCAAAGTGCGCTGCTCTTCGTAGAGACGGCCGAGCCACTTGCCGTACTGTTCGCCGCGTTCGCCGGCCAGCAGCGAATCTATATTGCGGCCGGCGTCCAGGTGTTTGGCCAGTTCGCTGTGCTGGAGCAGGTATTCCTTGGACACGGACGCGTCGGGCAGCCGCGTCTGTCCGATCTCGTAACTGTTCGGGACGCCGCTCTCGCTGTAGCCGAACTTCACCTTCCAGTCGCCGCCGCCCTCGATCCCCTGTCCCATTTCCGTCACCGACGGCCGGACGAACGCGCGATCGAGCACGCCCGGCTCCTTGTGCACCAGGAACCTGTCCCCGGACCTTTCCAGGAAGACGTGGCCGGGCGACTTCGGGTTGAATTGCAGCCGCATCTCGCTCCTGGCCGAGAGCAGGTCGTTGTCGCGGGCGATCTTGGTCGACATCCTGGCCGCCCAGCGGTGGACATCGCCGTCCACCTTCGGGTCATAACCCCATTTCTGCGGGTCGGCCTCCAGCTGACGCGAGATGACCTTGGTGTAACCGTCGCCCTGATGTATCTCGGCGGCCGCGAGCATTTTCGGATTGTACTGGTCGACGACCGGCAGCTTGGGCGTTTCGACGGCCATCGTGCCGTCGGGGGCGACGCTGACGCTGTGGGGTTGAGGCGCGGTCTCCGCCGCGACTCCGACGCCTTGCGGCTGGGGCGCGGCCTCGACGGCGGCGCCGGACACTGCCCCGCGGGCCCCTTCCA
>JBAIXY010000016.1:0-1609 GCA_037916205.1 Vicinamibacterales bacterium
CGGTTAAGACGGTAAGGTGCGGCCTTCATCAGGGCGAAACCTCCGGCCAGCCCGGCGGCGCCCAAGCCGGCCAGATGCTTCCATGGCGCGCCGGCCGCGAAATAAGCGATGAAGGCGATGGCCAGGATCATGAGCGTGCCGCCCAAATCCGGCTGCAGCATGAGCAACACCGCCGCGGCTCCGACGGCGGCAAGAAAGGGCCAAAGGCCGGCCGCTACTCCCCTGTCCGGACTCTCGCGCCGACATTTTTCGAAATGGGCGGCCAAGAACACCAGGAGGAGGAGCTTGGCCAGCTCGATGGGCTGGAGCGAATGGGTTCCCAGGTGCAGCCAGCTCTTGGATGATCCCCAATCGGCGCCGAGTCCCGGAATGAAGACCGAAACCAGCAAGGCTAAGGCGCCGACCAAGGCCGCCGTGCCGAACCGCCGCCAGAAGCGGTAATCAATGACGTAGAAGACGGCGAACAGGAAGGCGCCGGGCAGGAGACCGAACAACACCTGGTGCTTCAAGTACCAGTAAGAATCATTGAACGTCTGATAGGCGATGGGGCCGGTGGCGGACGTGAGCATCAGCAGACCGAACACCAAGTAGGCGGCGAACAGCGCTACCAACAGGCGATCCGGACTTGTCTGACGCGGGTTGACTGCCATGTCATTTCTTCTTGGGCCGATGGGCGGCGTGTCGCTTCGCCGGCGCGGCCGGTTTCGTCTTGCCCGAGGCCGGGCGGAGAGCCGTCGCCAGAGCCTCGCGCACGTCGTCGACGAAGACGAATTTCAACTGCTTACGCACGCTCTCGGGCACGTCCACCAGGTCCTTCTCGTTGGAGTTGGGCATGATGACGGTGGACAGTCCGGCCCGGTGCGCCGCCAGCGTCTTCTCCTTGACGCCGCCGATCTCCAGGACGCGGCCGCGCAAGGTGATTTCGCCGGTGACGGCCACGTCGGGACGCACGGGGCGACCGGTGAGGATGGAGACGATGGCGATGGCCATGGCGACGCCGGCCGACGGACCGTCCTTGGGGATGGCGCCGGCGGGCGCGTGCACGTGGATGTCGCTCTTCCGGTAGAATTCGTCTTTCACGCCGAAGGAGGTCGCGACCGAACGGGCATAGGAATAGGCTGCCTGCGCCGACTCCTGCATGACCTGGCCGAGATGACCGGTGAGGATGAGCGTCCCGCGTCCGGCCATCTTGGTGGCTTCCACCTGCAGGATGTCGCCGCCCGCCTCTGTCCAAGCCAAGCCGTTGACCACGCCCAGCCGGTCCTCCTTCTCCGTTTCCTGTTCGCTGAATTTTTCCGGACCGAGGTAATCGGGCAGGACGGCGGCGTTGACCTTCTTGGGTTCCTTGTCCCCTTCGGCGACGCGGCGCGCGCACTTGCGGTAGACCGAGGAAATCTCCCGTTCCAAGTTGCGGACGCCCGCCTCACGAGTGTAGGCGCGGATGATGCGCCGGATGGCGTCGTCGGCCAACGCGCACTGTTCCTGCGTCAAGCCGTTGTTCTTGAGCGACTTGGGCAGGAGGTGATCCTTCGCGATGCTCATCTTTTCCTCCTCGGTATAACCGGGAAAATCGATGACCTCCATGCGGTCGCGCAACGCCGGCGGGATG
>JBAIXY010000017.1:0-3246 GCA_037916205.1 Vicinamibacterales bacterium
GTTCGATCAGACCGGCAGTGATGACCAGGCCTTGTTTTTCGGCGAGGGAGAGAAGGGCCCGGGCGGAAGCGGACGAGCCGGTGAACGGTTTCTCGACCAGTATATGTTTGCCGGCGTTCAGGCAGTCGGTAGCGACTTGGAAATGGGCCTGGGTCGGCGTCACGATGCAGGCTGCCTCGATCAAGGGGAGCATTTCTTTATAATCGGCGAAGGCTTGAACTCCCAGGGCGGCGGCCAGTTCCTGTGCCGCTGCGAGATTGAGGTCGGCAATGCCGACGAGATTTACTCCAGGCAGGACGGCGGCGATCCGGGCGTGATTCTTCCCCATGGAGCCGGCGCCGATAATGCCGAGCTTAAGCCCCCTGCCTTTGATCATTTGTCAAAGTAGCTCGCGACCACGTGGGCGGCTTCCTCGGCCTCCTGATCGGTCAGCTCGGGGAAGATCGGCAGGGAGAGGACCCGGTCCTGGACTTTTTCGCAGGCGGGGAAATCGCCGGCCCGGTGTTTCAGCTCGACAAAAGCCTTTTGCAGGTGCAGCGCGAGCGGGTAATAGACCATGGCGCCGACCGCCTTGGTCTTCAGGTATTCAAATAGACCGTTGCGGTCCTCGACCATGACCGTATATTGGTTGTAAGTGTGCAGGAAGCTCTTCGGTTCGTGCGGCAGGGACAGATCTTTCAATTCTTTGAAGTGTTTGTAATAAATGCTGGCCCGTTTCTGACGAGAGACGATATAGTTGTCGAGCAGGGGGAGCTTGGCCCGCAGGACGGCCGCCTGCAGTTCGTCGAGGCGGCTGTTGTAGCCGATCATGTCATAGTGGTAGGTCTTGCGGCTGCCGTGGCCGCGCAGGACCTTCACTTCCTCGGCGACCTTTTCATCATTAGTGGTGATCATGCCGCCGTCGCCGAAACAGCCCAGGTTTTTGGTGGGAAAGAATGAAAAGCATCCCGTGTCGCCGAAACAGCCGACTTTACGGCCGCCGATCGCGGCGCCGGTCGCCTGGGCGCAGTCTTCGACGACCTTGAGGCCGTGTTCCTGCGCGACTTTGACGATCTCTGTCATATTGGCGGCCAGACCATAAAGATGAACGGGCAGAATGGCTCGCGTTTTTTTCGAGATCTTTTTGGCTATCAGAGAGGGGTCAATGTTAAATGTATTTGGCTCTATATCAACAAAAACTGGTTTGGCGCCGCAATAGGCGATGGCCTCCGCCGTGGCCACGAAGGTAAAGGGGGTCGTGATGACTTCGTCCCCATCTTTTATGCCGCAGGCCTTTAGGGCCAGATGGAGGGCGTCGGTCCCCGAAGCGACGCCGATCGCGAATTTTGTGCCGCAATAGTCGGCAAATTCCTTTTCCAACTGAGCGACATTGCCGCCCAGAATGAACCGGGCGCTGTCGACGACCTGTCCGATGGCGGCGTCGAGTTGCGGCCGGACGGCTTGATTTTGCCGGGTGAGGTCAAAGAAAGGGATCGCCATATGAGGCTATTATAACATAATTGCTTCGGCGGCGCGCCGGATGACCCCCGGTCGGCCGAGCGTTTGCCGCAGGGCGGCGAATGCTTCTTTCGTTTTAGCCTGACGGGCCGGATCATTCAAAATAGCCAGTGCTTCGGCGGAGATCTTTTCCGGAGTCGCGTCCGACATGACCAGCTCGGGGATCACTTTCTTATCCAGGATCAGATTAGGCATAGAATAATATTTGAGCTTCTTGTCTATCCTGAGAAAATATTTGCCGATGAAATATGTCAGCCGCGACAGTTTATAGACCATAATATTCGGCGTGCCGAGCAGCGAGGCCTCAAAGTTGATGGTGCCGGAGGCGCAGAGCGCCAGGTCCGACGCGGCGAGCGTATCATACGTCGCCCCGACCACGGTCGGGACGTCAACGGAAACCATAAGACTTTTGACCAAAGCTTCTAATTGTTGTGAAGCGACCGGCAGAACGAACCTGACGCAGGGGAGCTCTTTCTGGATCAGCCGCGCCGCGCCGAGCAATATCGGCAATAGCGTTTTAATTTCGTGCGGACGGCTGCCGGGGCAGAGGCTGATCAGCGGCGCGCCCGGCGGCGCCGGCACGGCCGACGATCTCACGATGTCGATCAGCGGATGGCCGAAATAGACGACATTAGCGCCGGCTTTTTTGTAGGCTTGGTATTCTTTCTCGAATATCGCGACGATAAGATCGACGGTCCGGGCGACCAGCCGGGTGTTTTTCGGCGTTCCCCAGAGCCATTCCTGCGGCGGAATATAATAAACCGTCCTGACGCCGAGCTTTTTGCAGAATTTCGCCAGCGGGAAATTGATCCCCTGAGAATCGATCAGGATAACAAGGTCCGGCTTTTCTGCCAGGACCATTTTTTTGATCTTTTGGAAGGCGAAAAAAAGCGGGAACAGGTTGGGCAGGGCTTCGAAAATGCCGATCGTGCCGCGTCGGGTGATATCCAGCTTGATGTCGGCGCCGGCGGCGGCCAGCCGTTCCGAGCCGACGCCGAAAAAGACGGCCTCCGGGGCGAGCTTTTTTATTTCCTTGACGAGAAACGATCCATGAACGTCGCCGGAGACCTCTCCGGCGGAGATCATGATCTTCATCAGATCCCCAGTTCGGGAATTTCCGGCAACAGCAGTTCTTCGGCCTCTTCTTCCAGGTCGGTCTTCTTGCTGATGCCGCGATGGCTCTCTTTTTCGAGGAACGAAGCGATCTGCTCGATCTCCGGCAGCGGACGCAAGCGCTTCCTGATGTCCCGGGCGGCTTCCGCCGTATTGTGGCCCGACTCGTAAATCAGCTTGAAGGCCTTTTTGATCTCGGACTGCGCGTCCTGAGAGATGCCCCGGCGCGAGATGCCGATCGAATTGATGCCGCGCACCTGGGCGGGATTGCCTTCGACCAGCATGAAGGGAGGAATGTCCTGGGTGACCTTGGATTGAGCGCCGACCATGGTCAGCCGGCCGATCCTGACGAATTGATGGACGCCGGCCATGCCGCCGATGATCACCTGGTCGCCGACCACGGTGTGGCCGGCCAGTCCGGCATAGCCGCCGATCACCGTCTGATTGCCGATCGTGCAGTTGTGCGGCACGTGGGCTTGGACCATGATAAAGTTCTCGTTGCCGATCGTCGTTTGACCCCCGCCGGTGGGGGTATGGATGGTGACAAATTCGCGGATAACGTTTTTGTCGCCGATAATGATCTCGCCTTTTTCGCCCTTATATTTGATGTCCTGGGGCGCGGCGCCGATACTGACG
>JBAIXY010000018.1:0-1860 GCA_037916205.1 Vicinamibacterales bacterium
ATCGCCACCAATCAGGTCGACTTCGCCGTGCCCGGCCGCTTCGGCCTGACCTACGTGGACAAGGACGGAGCCGAAAAGACCCCGCTCTGCATCCATCGGGCGCCGCTCGGCACGCACGAGCGTTTCATCGGCTTCCTGATCGAGCATTATGCCGGCGCTTTCCCGCTCTGGCTGGCGCCGATCCAGGTCCAGGTCATCCCCGTCGGCAAGGACCACTGGCGGACCGCCAAAAAGCTGCACAAAATGCTCATGGCCGAGGGCATCCGGTCGGCCTATGACGAGCTGCGCGAGACCGTCGGCTACAAGATCCGCAAGGCCGAGAAGATGAAGGTGCCCTACATGCTGGTCATCGGCGACAAAGAAAAGGCGCTGCGCACCGTGAATGTCCGGGCGCGCGGCAAGGGCGAGAAACGCGTGACGCTGAAGGCTTTCATCGCCAAGGTCAAGGAGGACATTGCCAAGCGGAAGGCTACCGTCTGACGGTAATACAAAAACCGCCCGGCATGACGCCGGGCGGTTTTGATTTGCCGATACGCAGTCCTGCGGGTCCTGTCGCGGTTCCCACCCCGCACGTGCTCGCTCAATCTTGTTCGCTGCGCCCGAGCGGGGGCCCCGGAACCGCGCCACCCGCAGACGTCGCCTCCACTTTTCTTCAATTGATCTCGCTCGGCCCGCGAGCGCGTCGCTTGGCGACGCGTGGCCTCGCGAGAAGATGCTGAGTCTTTCGTAAGGTGTGCTTCGCACTCTTTACCCGTCATCCTTGAACTCAAACCGCTCGGCTTGGGGCCGGGCGGTTTTGTTCACCGGGCCGCCGGATTGACGCTCGGCCATTTTCGTGCTACACTTTCTCGTCGTTCTGTCACAAAGGAGCCTATAAATGAGCGAAAAAAGCGAATTGCGGCTTATCTTCGATACCGCCTGTGAGATGAGCAACCTCCTGCTGGTCGAAGCCTTTAGCCGGCAGGTCGAGGATGGCAGGACCACGCTCGAGCAATTAGGCATGTCCGAGGCCGAGTTCAGCGCGGCTGTCAGAGAGTGCCGCCGCGAGATGGCGGCACGGCTGTTCTGCGCGGCCCGGACGTCGAGCGACTTTGCCTGCATGTTCGGCTGCGAGCGGCTGATGGCCGCGAACGGCTTCATGCCGGAAGATGTCGCGACCACCGCTGATGAGATCGGGAGGGTCCGTCGGGCCTGCTTCATCGCTTCGGCCAGGTTCTTTTACGACGCCGCCCGGCCGCGATGGACCGACCATTTCCGTCGCGGCCGGCGCGGGTCCCGCCGCCTGAACTATCATACGGCCATCGAACGGCTGAAGCAGGGCGGGCTGGCCCTCGAGGACATCGGCTCCAGCGAAGCCGAGTCCGAACGGATCGCGGCCGCGCTCTGGCCTTGATCACCGCTCCTACGCAAAACGCCCCGGACGACTCGTCCGGGGCGCTTTTTTGTAGGCTTTTAGAACTTCAGGTTCAGGAAGCCGGCGGTCGGCGGCGGACCGGCGGTCTTGCGCCGGGCGCCGGCCAGGAGGGTGCGGAACAGCCTCCGCTGGGTGTACTCGGCGTAGGCCTTGGGGTTCTTGAGTTCCAGCTTGGAGAGGTTCAGCCGGTCGGTGGCTTCGCCGTGTTCGTCCAGCCGTTTCTGGTATTCGCTGATCGTCCGGCGGAGTTCCGGCTTGACCATGGCCCGCAGGCCGAGCTTGAACGACTCCCAGCGTGACAGGGCCTTCTTCTCCAACATCTCGTCGGCATCGAGGCCGAAATCCTTGAGCTTTTTCTCCAGCTCCTTGATGCCGCGCTTGACCTCGGTCTTGCCGGTCTCGCGGTCGATGATCTCGATGCCGTTCTCGATGTTCCAGATCTCGTC
>JBAIXY010000019.1:0-5426 GCA_037916205.1 Vicinamibacterales bacterium
GTCATCGAATCCTATGTCGACGATCAGGGCAACGAATATTGGGTCGACCCGTCCGCTGACCGGCTGGTCCAGATGGGTCCGAACGCGGGTGGCGATCAGGCGCCACACCAGGTTGGACAGGCGGACCGACTTCCGGTCAAAGACCTGAGAGAGCGGGCCATCAGCCTGGCCGACGGCGCCGTGGACGGCTTCGCCGCCCGGCGCAGCTCCCTGCACCCGCTCGAGGACAACAAGGACAAGCAGATCTACTTCTTCCGCTGGGACGACTTTTCGGCCCCGCTCAAGGAGTCCGAACTGCCGCCGTTCGTCCAGGTCGCCCTCTACGCCGACGGAGCGCTGGCCAGCTTCACTAACACCCTGCGCTGACGCAGAAACAAGGCCGATATGCGAACAAAAATGATGTTCATCTCCGGCCTGCTGTCAGTGGCCGTTTCCGCGGTCCTGGCAGCGCCGACGCAGGCCGTGACCGTCCTGGCCAACGGCGGCGCGTACTTCCGGGCGTCCGGTCCGATCCAGTACTGGCACTTCGACGCCGGCGAGGGCTACTGCGGCCATCTGGCAGCCTGGTGCTCGCCGAACCACCAGCAGTGGACCTACTCGATGGACCCGCTGCACGCGACGAACTCGGCAAGCTGGAGCGTGCCGACGCCGGTCAGCTATTACTCCGCCGTCTACGCCTTCGTCCCCCGCCGCGATGCCACGGCCCTGGCCTTCTATACGACCGGCTACGGCTACGTCAGCAGCCGACAGTCGTCGGTCGACCAGAACGCCTACTACGACCAGTGGGTGGCGCTGAACGGCGGCCAGAAGCTGTACCGGGTCAGCGGCGTGACCTTGTCCGATAACAACCAGTGGTTCGGTCGGAGCGGCGTCTACCGCGTCGCTTTCGACGAAATAAAGATAGAGAACTGAAAACGGTACGGATAGGCAGCCGGATGCCGCGCGGCGGCGGTCCGGCGGGGTCTGGCGGCTGGGACCGCGCAGGCCTGTATATAGGAATACGACAAGACAAAAACGAAGGACCGGCTTATCTATCGTGGGAGAAAGCCGGTTTTTCGTCCGAAGAACAAAAAAAGACCGTCCGATGACGGTCATGTGGTGCCGGTCCGGCTAGAGAACGAAGTCGCGGTGCCGGATGCGCCTGATGAAGATCGGCCGGTTGAGCGGGTCGGCGATGGCCTTGGTCTGGCCGACGCCGATCCTGAGCCGGTGCTCCTTGGTCCGCGAGTCGCCGCTGTCACGGCTCACGAAGATCGTGACCGAATCGCGGCTCGTCCGGTAGACGGTCACGACGCTCCCGTCGCCCATGGAGTGCAGCAGGACGAACGACCCGAAATTCATCGGGAAACCGTCGTGGAAGACGACCCGCAGGTCCTCTTCCCGCGAGACCTTGGTGATGGCGCCGCCGAGCTCCGTGCTTTCATGGAGCGTGGCGTACGGCGCCTCCGGCCGCTGCGCCAGCGATATTTCGATGTCGCTGGCCAGGTAATTGCGGATGCGTTCCCAAAGACCCATCTTCAGCCTCCTTTTTCAGCGCGCCTGGACCGGCGCGGGACCACCGCGATGGCGCCGCGATGGACGGTTTTATTATCAAAAATAGGCCATTTTGTCAATGGCCCAGCCATAGACCGCTGTTCCGAAAAGGCTGATCAGAGGTCCATTTTTCGGCCGTGGGCGTTAAGCCAGCGGCGATGGGCGCGAAAGGCCGGACAGGCGGCGGCGACCTTGTTCCAGAAGCGACGCGAGTGGTTGTGGACCTCGATGTGGACCAGTTCGTGGACGACCACGTAGTCGATGACCTGGATCGGCGCCATCACCAGCCGCCAGCTCAGGTTGATCGAGCCGCCCGCGCCGCAGGAGCCCCAGCGGCGGCGGGCGCCGGATATCCGGAGCGAGCGGTAGCGATAGCCGAGCCGCCGGGCCTGCAGTTCCAGCCGTTCCCCGAAGATGCCGGCGGCCTGCCGGCGGTACCAATCGGTCAGAGCCGGCCGCGCGGCCAGCCGGAATTTTTCCGGCAGGACCAGCTGATCGGCCAAAACGACGTCGTCCGCGCCGGCGTCGATCCGGAGTTCGAACGTCCGGCCGAGGAACAGGAACTTCTCTCCCGGCTCAAAGCGGCGCTCGCGGAGCCGGGCCAGGCGTTTCGTTTCGGCGATCTTCCGGGTGATCCAGGCGCTGTTCTCGCCGATGAACCGGGCGATGAACCAAAGCGGCGCCCTCAGGGGCGCCCTCACGGTCAGCGTGGCATCGGGATTGATGATCAGCGCCACCGTCCGGCGGCGGGACCTGACAATGCGGTGTTCCATGGCTATTCCATCCGGCGCACGCCGGCAGTGAACTGGTCGCCGCGGTCGAACTCATTCACGAACAGGCCGAAGCTGGCGCAGGCGGGAGACAGCAGGACGACGTCGCCGCGTTTGGCTTGGCCGCGGGCGGCCGACAGGGCTTCCTTCATGGACTTCACCACGAGGCGCGGGGTCTTCACCCCGGCCGCGTCCAGCGCCGCCTCCATCTTCGAGGTGGCCGTACCCTCGAAGAGCGTCAGGAATTTCACCCGCTTCCCCACCTCCAGCGCCCAATCCTCGAACCGCAGTTCCTTGTCCGCGCCGCCGGCCAAGAGGACGACGTTCCGGCCGCGGCCGACCGTGCGCAAGGCGGCGATGCAGGCGTCCGGCGTCGTGGCCGTGGTGTCATTTATATAATGCACGCCTTTCTTCGACCCCAGATCTTCCAGCCGGCCGGGCACGCCGCGGAAGGCCCGGACCCCGGCGGCGATGGTCTTGGCCGGTATCCCCAAGGCGACGGCCGCGGCCGAGGCGGACAGGACGTTGGCGACGTTATGGCTGCCGGCGATCTTTATCGCCGACCGCGGGAAAAGGGCCTGGCGTTCGCCGCGGAAGACCATGACGATCTTGCCGGCGGAGAGGAAGCAGCCGTCCCCCTCCCTGACCGGTTTCGCCGAGAACCAGACGACCCGCGGCGTCTCCTCGGTGCCCATCTTTTCCAGGAGCTCCCGGCCGATGCCGGCCACCCGTTCGTCGTCGGCGTTCAACACGGCGACGTCATCCCGTCCCTGAAAAGCGACGATCAGGCCCTTGGCCCGGGCGTAATCGTCCATGTCCCGGTAGCGGTTCAGGTGATCCTCCATGATGTTGGTGATGATCCCGACGTGCGGGCTCAGGCGGTGCCGCTCCAGGCCTTCGAGCTGCCAGGAAGAAAGCTCCAGCACGATGGGCGGCGCCGGCTTCTTCCTGGCCGCCAGCTCCAGCAGCTTGTCCAAAGCGTCGAGCGGCGAGATGCGGATGTTGCCGCCGACGACCGTGCGCTTGTCGTGGCGCCGGCAGATCTCGGAGAGGAGCGTCGTCGTGGTGGTCTTGCCTTTGGTGCCGGTCACCGCCGCGATCGGGAAGGGGCAGAGCTGGAAGAAGATGCTGATGTCGGTCTCGACGGAAACGCCCCGGCTCCGGGCCAGGGACAGGAAGGGGTTGTCGCGCGGCACCGCCGGATTCTGGATGACCGTGTCGGCCTCGGTGAAGTCCGATTCGTTGTGCCGGCCGAGGACGTAAATGAAAGGGCGCGGCAGCGGCCGGCCGGCGGCCGTGGCCTCGGCGGTCGCCTTGGTCCAGGCTTTCTCCAGCTCTTCGACCGAACTCTTCAGGGCCGCGGCGTCCTTCATGTCGGTCACGGTCACCCTGGCGCCGCGGCGCATCAGCCATTTGGCCACGCCGACGCCGCCGCCATGAAGGCCCAGCCCCATGACGGTGATCTTTTTGTCGCGGAACCATTCGGCGTTGAGCATAATGATCACCAGTGTTTGTGGCTCATGTGCTGGCCCATCTGGCGGAACTGCCGCCGCGCCAGCCGCACCTGGAGCATGGCCCAGAGCACCTGGGCCCACATCTTTACGTACTGGACGAAGCCGCGGCGGATCCCGACCTTCTGCATCTTGCGGACGATGCCCAGGCCGGACAGCACGACCAGGCCGTAGGGCAGGCCGTTGACCCGGCAGAAGTAATTCAGCGCCGTCTCCACCTTGAAGCCGGAGAGGTATTTCTCGGGGATCATGTCGAAGATGTCGCGGCGCAGGGCGCGCTCGCCGCCGACGAGCGGCAGCCGCTTGGCCAGCGCCGTCCAGAACGGCCCCCGGTCGCGCAGGCCCATGTTCATCGCCCGCTGCCCGGAAACGACCGGCTCCATGATCAGGCGGACGTGCTCGGCGGTCAGGCCCTTGAGGTCGGCGTCGAAAAAACAAACGACGTCGGCGTCGGTGTGGGCCACGCCGTGGGCCATGGCCGCGCCCTTGCCGTGCTTCCAGGGCAGTTCGTGCACCAGCGTGGCGCCGGCGGCCCGGGCCGCCTCGGCGGTGCCGTCGCTCGAGCCGTCGCTGACCACGATCGTTTCGTCAAAAAAACCGGACCCGGCTATGGTCCGGACGACCGAACTGATGGTCTTGGCCTCGTTGTAAGCCGGCACGACGGCCGCGCGCTTCGGCCCGGTCATAATCGTCTACTTGCGCCGGATGGTCACCTCGTAGAGGACGTCCTCGGCCCGGCGGAGGTTGTTCTTGGCCTGGTCGAACTTGTTGCGCAGGTAGCCGCCCAGGTCCATGGCCGTCAGCTCGTCGATGACCTCCTCGATCGCTTCCTTGATCTTCTTGACCTCGTCGACCCGGCCCTCGGTGGCCAGGCGCACCTGGCGCCGCTGCAATTCGCCGGTCAGGTCGGACAGGCCGGAGAGGAAGATCTCGTAGTCGATGTCGTCGCCGGCGACCTTGCCGATGGTCCCCTTTTCCAGGAAATACTCGTAGAGCCTGGCCTCGACGTATTCCTCGAGCGCGGCCCGGTACGACCCTTCCTGCGTCAGGTCGGCGATGTCCTCGGCCGCCTGCCGGACCTTCTTGAAGCCGGCCTCGGCCTCGGAGAGGAGGGCGATGGCGGCCCGGTGGTCGTCCCGGTGCAGCGCGAAGATGGCCCGCTTGGAGGCGGACAGGGCGTCGCCCGAAAGCTTGATCACCTCGCGGCGGGCCGCTTCGTAGGCGGCGATCTGCTTGCGGACGGTCTCCAGGTATTTTTTATCGACGACGGACATCACTTCGCGGACACGCCGAATTTATGGTAGAGCTCGGCGATCTTCTGTTCGCGCAGCTTCGGATCGGCGCTGGCGCGGCGGATCCGGGATTTCTCCCCGCGGATGTGCTTGCGGCTGCTGCGGGTAAGGTTCGGACGGATCTTCATATGCGGAAATCGGCTCGTTTGGTTACTACGACAGGATAACCCCGGCCGGGCCAAAAAACAAGCCGCCGCGGATAAAAAATCCCCCTCACCTTGCGGGCAAGGTGAGGGGGAAAGTTCAGACGCATTCGCGGATGGAGCCGCCGTTGTCGTCCGGCAGGTATTCCATCAGGTCGTTGTTCATGCTGCCGTCGC
>JBAIXY010000020.1:0-2819 GCA_037916205.1 Vicinamibacterales bacterium
GCCTTGAGCCGCTCCTCGAACTCGCCGCGGAACTTCGAACCGGCGACCATGGCGCCGAGGTCCAGGGCGACCAGCTCCTTGTCCTTGAGCGACTCGGGCACGTCGCCGCCGACGATGCGTTGGGCCAGGCCCTCGACGATGGCCGTCTTGCCCGTGCCGGCCTCGCCGATGAGCACCGGGTTGTTCTTGGTGCGGCGGGTGAGGACCTGCATGATGCGGCGGATCTCGTCGTCGCGGCCGATGACCGGGTCGAGCTTCTCCTGCCGGGCCAGTTTGGTCAGGTTGCGCGAATACTTCTCCAGCGCCTGGTACTTCTGTTCCGGTTCGGGCGAATCGACCTTCTGGTTGCCGCGGATCTCGACCAGCACCTTGAGCACGCGTTCGTGGTCGACGCTGAACTGCTCGAGGATGCTCTTGGCGGCCGAGGGCGCGCCGAGGATGCCGAGAAGCAGGTGTTCGGTCGAGATGTATTCGTCGCCGAAGTTGGCCGCTTCCTTCTCGGCCTGGCGCAGTGCCTTGACCGCGGCCTGGGTGACCATGAGCTGCGCGGTCTCGGACATGGCCTCGGCCTGGGGCAGCTGTTTGACCGCGGCCTCGACCGTGCCGGTCAGGTTCTGGACGTCCACGCCGATCTTTTTGCAGATCGAGGTGACGACGCCGTCCTTCTGGCGCAGCAGGGCCAGGAGCAGGTGCAGCGGGTGGAGTTCGGGGTTCTTGCTTTCGAAGGCCAGCGCTTGGGCGGCCTCCAGGGCCTCGCGGGACTTGGTGGTGAAATTTTGGGGCAGCATAGTCGTTATTAGCACTCGAACAAGGAGAGTGCTAACAGTATTGTACGCCGGTTTCGGCCGCTGTCAAGGCAGGGGAAAGGGGATTGACTTAAGCCGCTATCCGCCTTAAAGTGGCCTCAACGAACCTTGAACGGGAGGCTAAGATGTCCTGCCTGAAAAGCGCCCTGGAGATGGCTGTCGGCGCGGCCAAAGTGGCTGCAATGGCGGCGGTCATCATGCCGCCGGTCACGATGGTCCTGTTCCTGTGCTGTTACCGAGGCGACATCAGGTATTACTGAACTTCGCCGCGCCCGTACCTGGGGGCGGCTTTTTTTGTTAAAATGGCAAAAGCTCTATGCGTCTGGAGATCGTTGGCGTCCCTGTCGACGGCGTGACCGCGGCCGAAGCCGCCGCGCGCGTCGGGTCGTTCCTCGACGACGGCGGGCGGGGCCGCCTGGTGACCACGCCCAATCCGGAAATGGTCGTGCAGGCGCAGCGCGATCCGGCATTCCTGAAAGCGCTGCGGTCGGCCGACCTGGCCATCCCCGACGGGGTCGGCCTGCTTTGGGCGTCCCGCTGGCTGCGCCGCCGGCTCCCTGAGCGGGTCACCGGCACGGATCTGATGCGCGAAACTGCCGATCTCGCCGCCAAGCGCGGCCTCAAGGTTTATCTGCTGGGCGGCAGGGAGCCGGATACGGCCGCTCTGGCCGCGGCTGAACTCAAGCGCCTCTTTCCGGACCTGAAAGTCGCGGGCGCCGAGAGCGGCGGCGAGGTCCGGATCGGCGCCGGCGGCGAACCTTACGTCGACGAGAAGGTCTTCGGCGCCGTGGCCGTGGCCGCTCCGGACGTCCTCTTCGTGGCTTTTGGCCACGGCAAGCAGGAGAAATGGCTGGCAGCCAACCTGCAGCGGTTATCCTCGGTCCGGGTCGGCATGGGTATCGGCGGCGCCTTCGATTTCCTGGCCGGCCGTGCCAAACGGGCGCCAGGTTGGATGCGGCGGCTGGGCCTGGAGTGGCTCTGGCGCCTGATCCGCGAACCACGCCGCGCCGGCCGGATCTGGACCGCGGTCGTCCTTTTCCCGCTCTTGGTATTAAGGTCAAAACGCTGATATAATAAGCACTCGGCAGGGGATGGGGGAGCCCCCGTCCTTTAAGTCTGAGATAGCTCAGTTAAGCTGTTTTCCGCGGTTATGGTCCGGGTCAGATTCGCTCCGTCGCCGACCGGTGTCCTGCACATCGGCGGCCTGCGTACGGCACTCTATAACGAACTGTTCGCCCTGCACGAGGGCGGCGTCTTCATATTGCGCATCGAGGATACCGACCGGACGCGCTACGTGCCCGGCGCGGTCGACAGTCTGCTCCGGACGCTGGAGTGGGCCGGCATCAGACCGTCAGAAGGCCCGTACCTGGCCTCCGACGGCTCGGTCAAACAGCGCGGCGAATACGGACCGTACGTCCAGTCCGAGCGCCTGGCTATCTACCAGGAACACGCGGAGAAGCTGCTGCAGAGCGGCCACGCCTATCGCTGTTTTTGTTCGCCGGAAACGCTCGAGGAGATGAAGAAGGTCCAGGCCGCCTCTGGCCGGCCGGTGATGTACGATCGCCGCTGCCGCAGCCTGACCCCGGCCGACGTCGAAGCCAAGCTCCGCGACAAACTGCCGTTCGTCATCCGCATGCGCGTTCCTGACTCCGGCCGCACGGATCTCACCGACGCCATCCGCGGCCCGGTCTCGTTCGAGAACGCCTTGATCGACGACCAGGTGCTGATCAAGTCCGACGGCTACCCGACCTACCACCTGGCCAACGTCGTGGACGACCACCTGATGGGCATCACCCACGTGATCCGCGCCGAGGAGTGGCTGCCGTCGACGCCGAAGCACGTCCTGCTCTACCAGGCTTTCGGCTGGCAGGCGCCGGTCTTCGCCCACGTGCCGCTGCTTTTGAACCCGGACCGCTCGAAGCTGTCCAAACGACAGGGGGACGTGGCGGTCGAGGACTACCGCAAGCAGGGCTATCTGCCCGAGGCCATCGTCAATTTCGTCGCCTTGCTGGG
>JBAIXY010000021.1:0-4957 GCA_037916205.1 Vicinamibacterales bacterium
TGGCCGCGGCCATGCGCCGGGCCAGGGCCGAGCTCCGCGAACAGAGCCGCCCGATCGCCAACTTCCTGTTCCTCGGCCCGACCGGCGTCGGCAAGACCGAGCTGGCCAAGACCCTGGCCGACGCCTACTTCGGCAGCGAGGACCTGATGATCCGCCTGGACATGTCCGAGTACCAGGACAAGGCCTCGCTCTACAAGCTGATCGGCGAGCCGGCCGGAGCCCAGGCCGGCGGCATCCTCTCCGAGGCCATCCGCAAGCAGCCGTTCACGCTGCTGCTTCTCGACGAGGTGGAGAAGGCGCACCCGGACATCCTGACCGTCTTCCTCCAGGTCATGGACGACGGCCGCCTGACCGACAACGTCGGCCGGACGATCGACTTCACCAACGTCATCCTGATCGCCACCTCGAACGCCGGGGCCCAGTTCATCCAGGACGAGATCAAAAAGAAGACGCCCATCCCGCAGATCAAGGAGCAGCTGGTCAGCACCCAGCTCCGGCAGTACTACCGGCCGGAGTTCCTCAACCGTTTCGACGACATCATCGTCTTCACGCCGCTCGGCGAGGAGGAGATCGTCCAGATCGCCCGGCTGATGCTGACCAAGGTGGCCAAGCGCCTCGAAGCCAAGGGCGTCATCTTCGAGGCGACGGAGGAGGCCGTGCGCGAGCTGGCCAAGGCCGGCTATGATCCGATCTTCGGCGCCCGCCCGCTCCGGCGCGCCATCCAGGACCGGGTCGACAACGTCATCGCCGACGCCCTGCTGCAGGGCAAATTGGGCCGCCGCGACAAGCTGATCTTCGAGACCGGCGGCAAGATCAGGGTGGAAAAGGCGGCGCGGCTTTGATAGCGGCGCGTTTTCCCGGCCGGCTCAAGGCCGGTTTTTTGTATAAAAATGGAGCCATTTTGCTCTTTCAGGGCGGCAGTCGGCAGGATTGACAATAAGGCCGATCTGTGCTATAGTTTGACGTCCGTTAAGGCGAAGATCGCCGCGGCGGATGCTTTGACAATTGACGCGAACCGGAGACCCGCGCATGGGGCGCGGATCCCGCCAACCAGTGCCGGCGCAGGCCGGAGGGCTTTTTGGCCCGAGGAGCTGAAGATGAAGAACGCGATCAAGCACACGCTCGTGCTGCACACTTCTCCCGATCTGGAAGTCCTGTTCATGGTCTGGCTCATCCGGCGTTTCGAGCAGGTCCGCGACCGGCTCAACGTCTCGGACAACCCGGCCCTCAAGTTCATCCCGGCCGGCCCGCTCCGCGCCGCCGACTGGCCCGGCGCCTCGACCCTCGTCCCCGAGGACCTCGAGAACTCCGGCTACCGCTTCGTCGACTGCGGCGGCGGCAAGCTGGACCAGCACGACCGCGGCCCCGACAACGGCCGCAACTCGCTCTCCAGCCTGGACCTCCTGGTCCACTACGCCAAACTCGACGAGGTCGCTCCGCACCTGATGCCCCTCGTGGCCATCATCTCGGGCAACGACCTGTCCGGCAAGGACATCGTCCGCGACACCCAGCTGGGCCGGAGCGTCACGCCGCACACGCCGCGCCACCTGCGCAACATCATCCTCGGCTGGAACCTGATCCATCAGGACCAGCCCCTGGTGGTCGCCGACCTGGCCTGCCTGGCCTTCGACGGCATCGAGCGGCTCATCGGCGAGGCCCTGGACGCGTCCGACGAGGACCACCTCGCCGGCAGCCAGGACCCGGGGCTGGCCCGCTACCGCGAGGCCATCTCCAAGCTCGACTGCCGCAGCCTGTTCCTGGCCGACAATGTCGTGCGCGGCGCCAACGGCGTCCTCATGGCCGCCATCGCCGAGGACGGCGACGAGCAGGCCGCCCAGGCGGACATGTTCCGCCAGACGGTCGAGAGCGCTCTCGGGAAGATGGAGGCCGAGTGGCGCCGCGGGGTCGAGGACTACGGCCGCCGCACGCGGATCATCCAGACGACCCACTGCCGCAAGGTGGAGGGCGTGACCGTCGGGCGCACGATCGTCCTGGCCGTCGGCCAGTCCGACTCGTCGCGCTTCGGTCCGGTCACCCGGCTCGGCAACGAGGGGCCCCGCGACAAGCGGCCGCACCGCGACCTGCCCGGCCGGCCCAAGGCCGACGTCACCATCCAGTTCCGGTCGGACGGACGTTTCGTCATCGCCACCAAGGGCATCGAGCTCTGCCGCGTGGCGCGGACGATCCGCGAGGCCGATCTGCGCCGGAAGGGCGTGCAGCTGACCGCCGAGGAGATCCGCACCCTCGACCGCATCGGGCACCTGTCGTTCAGGAGCCTGACCGGCGAGACCGTGCAGGCGCTGTACCTGGCCGAGTACAAGACGGCCTTCGGCAACGGCTTCAGGGGCAACCCCTGCGCCGAGCCGTCGGCCCTCGACAGCGACGAGATCGTCAGTCTGACGATGAAGGCGCTCGAGGAGGTCGAGTAGTTCGCGTTCCGTATCACCGGGCGCGCCATGGATTCTCATGGCGCGCCCTTTCTTTTACCTTAAATATTTTTCCGTTTGGGGCGCCTTCGCGCAGGTCCTCCGCTCGGACGCGCACTCGAAGGTTATCAACTCACTTTCAAGGCCGTTCATTCAAACCAGCGTCAAAAAGCGTCCTCGTGGCGGACCTGCTTGCGGCGCCCAGCAATGTTTCACTTTGGTACTCGCTCGGCCTGCGAGGTCGCCGCTCGCGGCGACTGGCCGAGCGAAATGATCATCGGAGTTATTTCGCAAGGTGCGCTTCGCACGAGTTCAGGCGGCGGTTGCGGGCAGGCGGCTTGGCGTGATAGTTTACTTATGAAATATGGCTTATTTGCTGATCACCCTGGCCGCTGGCGCTGCCTGCGCCCTGGCCGCGCCGGCCGTCGCCAGGCTGGCCGCCAAATTCGGCATCGTCGACCGTCCGGACGCCGGGCGCAAGCTTCACGGCCGCGTCGTGCCGCTCCTGGGCGGATTGGCCGTTTTTGCCGGCCTGGCCGCCGCGATCATCGCCGCCATCGTTTTCGACGCGCTGCCCGGCGCGCACATCCACGCCAAGTACCTGATCGGCATTATCGCCGCCTCCTTCCTGCTGGTCTTCGGCGGCCTGCTCGACGACAAGTACAATCTGAAGCCCGGCTACCAGTTCGTCTGGCCGCTTCTGGCCGCGCTGGTCATCATCGCGAGCGGCATCGGGGTTAAATACGTGACCAATCCTTTCGGCGGCCAGCTGTACCTCGACCGCTACGCGGCTACCGTCCTCTGGTGGCAGGGCATCCCGTACCGCCTGACCTTCCTGGCCGACGCCTTCACCGTTCTCTGGCTCCTGGGCATGACCTACACCACCAAGTTCCTGGACGGCGTCGACGGCCTGGTCTCCGGAGTGACGGCCATCGGGGCCCTGGTCATCGCGGCGGTCAGCCTGATGAAGGATGTCGCCCAGCCCGACACCGCCCTCCTGTCCTTCGCCGTCGCCGGCGTCTTTCTCGGTTTCCTGCTGCTCAATTTCCAGCCGGCCAGGATATTCCTGGGTGAGGGCGGTTCGACGCTGGCCGGGTTCCTGCTCGGCGTCCTGGCCATCATTTCCGGCGGCAAGATCGCCACCGCGCTCCTGGTGCTCGGCCTGCCCCTGGTCGACGCCGCTTTCGTCATCCTCCGCCGCCTCTGGCTGCGGCGTTCGCCGACCGCCGGCGACCGTTCGCACTTGCACTTCCGGCTGATCGAGCTAGGCTTTTCCCAGCGCCAGGTGGTACTGTTCTACTACTTCATCGCCGCGGCCTTCGGCACCGCCACGCTGTTCCTGAGCGGCCGCGAGAAGGTCGAGGCCATGGGCGTACTGACCGGCTTGCTGCTGGTCATCCTGGCCGCCGGCGCCGTCGCCGCGGCACGCAAACGACAGGCCGCCCGATAGGCCCATCCTATGAACAGGGATACCGAGATCGTCATGCGCAAGCTCGTCAATAACCGCGCCATCTGGGCGGCGGCGGTCATCTTCGTCGCTTTCGTCGCCGCGCTGGTCATCAACTGGCGGCAGGCCGCGTTCCGCGAGGGCGCCGTGGTGCTCGGCGACAACGACAAGATCTCCGTGGAGATAGCCGCCAGCGCCGCGGCCCGCGAGAAAGGGCTGTCCGGCCGGGAGCGCCTCGACGCCGGCCATGGCATGCTCTTCGTCTTCGCGGCGCCCAATGTCTATTCCTTCTGGATGAAGGACATGAAGTTCCCGATCGACATCATCTGGATCCGGGGCGACGAGGTGGTCGATCTGTCCACCGAGGTGCCCGTGCCCAAGCCCGGCGAGGCCCTGGCCCTTTATAAGCCCAGGCAGGCGGCCGACCGGGTCCTGGAGGTGCCGTCAGGCTACTGCCGGACCCACGGCCTGAGAACGGGCGAAAAGGTCAGTTACCTTATTGACAGCGGCCGGTGAGCGGGGTAGAGTGTCCCTACTTGTTCCGCCGACGCGCAAAGCGGCCCGGCGGTTTCTGTTCAACTGAAGCGCGCCGCGGCGGTTACGCGGAAGAAAAATTATGGCGAATTTAGCCGTTATTCAGACCGGAGGCAAACAATACCTGGTCAAGCCCGGCGACAAGCTGCGGGTCGAGAAGCTCGAAGCCAAGGCCGGGACCACACTTAAGTTCGATCCGCTGCTCCTGGCCGACGACACCGGCAAGGAGGTCCAGGTCGGCAAGCCGACCGTCAAAGGCGCCCAGGTCACGGCCGTCGTGGTCGAGCAGGGCCGCGCCGACAAGGTCGAAGTGGTCAAGTTCAAGGCCAAGATCCGCTACAAGCGGCGCGCCGGCCACCGCCAGCCTTTCACCCTGATCAAGATCGAGGCCATCAAGTAAACGACATCGGAAGAGCCCGGTTCACCCCGGGCTTTTTGATATGAGTGCGAAGCACACTTTGCGGAAGACTCGTCGTCCGCTCGCAAGGCCGGGCCGACAGAATTGTCGGCCTCCGCAGGCCGGGCGATATCAAATAAGTGAATGACCCAC